>JBCDDO010000163.1:0-6877 GCA_039180245.1 Pseudomonadota bacterium
CCGGATTTCGATCTCTTCGTCGGAGCTATCAACCCGCATCGTATCGAGCAGCAGCCCGCGTGTGACCAGTTGCACCATCGCGCCCACCGTCGCCACATCCGCGCCATAGCGCCCGGCCTCCTCAACATCGACCGAGATTTCCCAGTCGATGCCCGGAAGCGGCATCGTGTCATCGATGTCGATCAGCCCGGGCGTCGTTTCGAGCACGCTGCGCGCCTGCAGCGCCGCCCGCTGCAGCTCGGGCCAATCATCCGATGTCAGCCGCAAATGCAGCGGCTTGCCCTGTGCGGGACCGCGCGCCTGCTCACGCACCTCAACGAAAATGCCCGGCACCTCGTCGACGACCGCCTGGACCTCCGCCAAAATAGTGTCGCCTGCGCGCCGTGTGCCCCAGGGGGCAAGCTCGATCTGAACCTGTCCAACCTCGTCCAGCGGGGTGCCGGCGCCATTGCGGTTTTGGTTCAGCCCGCCTGAGCCGGCGAAGGAGAAGACCGATTCCACACCCTCGATGCCAATGATGCGCTGCTCAACGAGCCGCACCAGGCGGTCCTTCTCCTCAAGGCTGAGATTGCCGCGGGCCCGCACATAGGCCACCGCACGCTCGGGCTCGGTCTTAACGAAGAACTCGACGCCATTATTGTTGGCGCCAAAATAGGTGAATGTGGTCATCATTGCGAAGACCGCAGCGCCGATCGTCACAAAGGGCATAACCGGATTGCCGGCCACCAGATGGATGAACCGGCCGAAGAGGCTGCGGCGATAGCCGGCCCGGATCACCTGCGGGCCGTCCACACGGCGCAGCGAGCCCAACGCGACGCTGGTCATGAAGGCAAATGCGAGGAAGCCGAGCCCAGCGACCGGTGCCGGCGCGCTGCCGGTGTAAAGCCCCCAGATGCAACCTGCCGTCAGCGCGGCGAAGGCCAGCAGCAGCGCGGCGCGGATCAGCCAGGGCAGGCCTTGCCGCAGCCGCTCCGACATCCGCTCCAGCAGCCGGCTGATGCGCCCGGACACGCCGCCCATGACCGGCAGGTAAAGCAGCGCGACGACCAGCGAGGCCGAGAGCACGAAGATCAGCGTGACGGGAAGGTTGCCCATGAACTCGCCCGGCATGCCGGGCCAGAACAGCATGGGCAAAAACGCACAGAGCGTCGTCGCCGTCGACGACACAATCGGCCAGAACATGCGTTTGGCAGCCGAGCCAAAAGCGCGCATCGGCCCCTCGCCTTCAGTGATGCGTTTGTCTGCGTATTCAACCACCACGATGGCGCCATCGACCAGCATGCCCACCGCAAGGATCAGCCCGAACATCACGATGTTCGAGATGGTCATCCCGAAGACCGCCATCAGCGCAAAGCTCAGCAGGAAGGAGGTGGGGATCGCAAAGCCCACCAGCAGCGCCGAGCGAAATCCGAGCGCGGCCAACACCACGATCATCACCAGGGCCACAGCGGTGAAGACGGAGGCTTCGAGCTGATCGACCATGCCCTGCACGCGGGTGCTGTCATCCATCGAGTAATCGACATTGATCGCCGCCTGAAGCTCGGCCGGCCAGCTGGCGCGCAGCGCTTCGGCGGTCTCCTTCACCGAAGCGACCGTCTGGATCAGGTTCTCGCCTTTGCGTTTGACGATCTGAAGCGCAATCGTCGGCTCGCCATTGAACCGCGCTGTGCCCAACGGGTCCTCGAAGGTCAGACGAATGTCGGCCAGCTCGCCCAGACGGACCACCCGGTCGCCATTCACCTTGATCGGCAGCTCATAGACATCGCGCGGATTGTCAAAGCTCGACGGGATCTTGATGGAATAGGCGCCGGTCCCGGTCTTGATCTCGCCCGCCGCAACAAGCTGGTTGTTGTTGATCACAATGCGCAGCAGCTCATCGGCCGTGACATTATAGGCCTCCAGCCGCAGCGGATCGATGATGACCTCGAGCATCTCGTCGCGCTGCCCGGCCAGCCCGGCTTCCAGTACTTGTGGCAGCGACTGGATGGCATCCTGCATGTCCTTTGCCAGATGCAGCAAAGTGCGTTCAGGAATGCCGCCCGACAGCGAGATCACAAGGATCGGAAATTCCGAAAAGTTGATCTCATCGATGGTCGGCTCGTCCGCGCCATCGGGAAACTCCGACTGGGCCTGATCGACGCGCGCGCGCACATCCGCAATGGTTGCGGCCTTGTCCCAGCCGAACTCGAACTCCATCACGATGACCGCGAACCCCTCGGCCGCCGTGGCAGTGAGGGTGTCGAGACCATCGACATCGCGCAATTCGTTTTCGAGCGGCTTGACGAGAAGCTTCTCGGAATCTTCTGCCGAGATGCCGGAAAAGGCGACGCGCACGAAAAGCGCCGGCACATCGATATCCGGCTCGCCTTCTTTGGGCAGACCGACATAGGCCAATATACCCGCGCCGAGCGAGAGCAGCACGAATGCCACGATCATGCGGGCCCGCGACGTGGCCCAGTCAACCATTCCGATCATGGCAGGTCGCTCCGTTCAGCAAGGGTTACCGAGATCGCCCGGCCATCCACGACGAATTCCTGGCCGACAACGATCACGTCGGCGCTGGCGTCCAGGCCGGCGACCCAGATGCCCTCTGAGGTGTCGCGCAACACAGTGACGGGCCGAAAGCGCGCCACATTGTCTTTGGCAATCCGCACCCCAAGGCGGCCGGCATCGTCCAATGTGAGCGCCGAATGCGGCAGCAAATGCCCCTTGTCGCCATCAAGGGCCACGAGGATCTCGGAGGTCAGCCCATCCCGGATCGAGCCGTCGGCGTTGGGCACGGTGATCTCCACCCGGAACGTCCGGGTCAGTTCATCGGCAGAGCGCGATACGAAGCTGACCGTGCCGACCACCTCGGTGCCATCGGGCAGGCGCGCGCCGGCCCGGCTGCCAACCTCGATCCGGCCGACCTGCAGCTCGCTTGCAAAGCCCACCAGTTTGATCGGGGTGAGTGAGATGACCGTCGCGCAGGCAGCGCCCGGCTGCAACAATGTGCCAAGCTCGGCCGCATCGGTTTCCAACAGCCCGTCGAACGGGGCCGTGATGTTCAGCCGCTCCAACTCAAGCTCGGCGCGATGCACCGCTGTGCGCGCCGTTTCAAGCGATGCCCGCGAGGTCATCGCCGCGGTTTCGGAGGTAAAGCCCCGCTCGGAGAGCTGGCTGGCCGCGACATCCCGTGCCTCCGCCTCAAGCAGCCAGGCGCGTTTTTCCTCCAGCTCGACCAGCCGCTCGCCCGCATCGATGCGGCACAGAAGGTCGCCCTCGGAGACGCGCGCGCCGGCCCGCAGCGGTTCGGACACGACAAGCCCGGTGATTTCGCTTTTCACCTCGACCTTGCGGAACGCCTCGGTGCGCCCAAGCAGGATCAGCGCGTTGTCGATCAACCGTTCCTCGGAGCGATAGGCGACCACATCGACCGGCGGCGCGGTTTGCTCCGCGCTGACCAGTTTTGTGACTTCGGTTGCAGCGACCCCGCCACCGCCAAGGATCCATGCCGTCAGCCCCGCCGCGATGAGCAGCGCCGTGATAATCGGTACCAGCCGCATTTTTGCCTCTCTCCCCCGTCTGTCATCCGCAGATGGGCCGGGGCGGCGCAACGATCAAGGCGCCTCGACCTCTCCATTACGTCAACTTACGAAATTTGTAAAACGTCAGTTCACTCGCGAAGTCAAAAATTTCAGTGACATCGCGGCATCCTGCGCGGCAACAGCGGCATGTCGCGCCGCGCAGGCGGTGTCTATCCAAACGCCATCTGCCTTTCCAGCCGATTGACCCTTGGCATTTCGGCCTCTTGCAGGCTAGGTTCGCGGCCCTAAAAACAGCCTGCAACAGGGGATTTGGGGTGAGCCAGACAGACAGTTTTGTCGAGGAAGTGTCCGAAGAGCTTCGGCGCGACCGGCTGTTTGCGTTGGCACGGCGCTGGGGCCCCTATGTTATTGCGGTGCTGGTGCTGGTGGTGGCGGCATCGGCCTTTTACGAGTGGCGCGAGGCCCAGACCGAGGCGGCGCGCCAGGAGGCAGGCGATGCGCTGCGTGCAGCGATGTCGGTTGACGAGCCAGAGGCGCGGATTGCGGCGCTCGAGGCGCTTGAGGGCGACGGTTTTCCGGCCCAGCTTCCATTGGCGCTCGCACTTGCGACCGCGCGGGCCGAGGCCGGACAGACCGACGCGGCAGAGGCCAGCCTTCGAGCATTGATCGATGCGCCTGAGATCGATGAGATTTATGCCGATATGGCGCGCCTTCGACTGCTGGCGCTGCGCCCCGACCGGCCGCTGGACGAACGGTTGGAACTGATTGAGCCGCTGGTGCGGCCGGAGGCGCCGTTCGGTCCGCTGGGTCTGGAGCAGCGGGCGATCGCGCGCATCGAGCTGGGAGAGCTGGACGCGGCCCGGGAAGATCTTTTTGCGATCCTGGCCGATCCCGGCTCAAGCGTCGATTTGCGCACCCGAGCTCAGACATTGCTGGTTGCCATCGGACTTGGCGCGCCCGAGGCGCCGGTGCTGGTGCCAAGCGCCGCGCAAGACCCGGACCCCGACGACACGGACCCCGACGACACGGACCCCGACGACACGGAACCTGACATTACGCCAGATACGGGGCCAGACGCAGCACCGCAGGACGATCCTGGCAACACCACCGACCCGGGCGAGGAATGATGATGGCCCAGAGGCAGCGTGCCAGATCGCAGGCGCGGATGCGCAACATCCTTGGCGCCTTGTTGGCGCTGGCCGTGACCGGGTGCGGCATTTTTGGCGAGGATGACGAGATTCTGCCCGGCGAACGTGTGCCGGTGCGCCCGCCCTTGGAGGCGGTGCAGGCGACCACCAGCCAGCGTCCGCTGCTTTTGCCGGCTCCGGTTCCGATCCGCGACTGGAGCCATCCCAATGCCTTGCCCACCCGGAACGCGCCGCATGCCGCGCTGCCCGGCGGGCTTTCGCAGCTCTGGCGGGTCAACCTGGGCGCTGGCAACAGCAGCCGCGCGCTGCTGACGTCGGGACCGGTGGTCGCGGCAGGGCGGATTTTCTTCATTGACGCTGCCGCGACCGTCCATGCGATCTCAACCGCCGGCAGTCCGATTTGGGAGAGCTTTGTCGGGCGCGAGGGCGAGGATGGCCGCGACGGGTTCGGCGGCGGCGTGGTTGTCGATGGCGACCGGGTCTTCGTGACCACCGGCTTTGGCGAGGCGCTGGCGCTCAGCGCAACCACGGGCGAGATCCTGTGGCGGGTCAGCGTCGGCGGGCCGGTTCGCGCGGCACCGGTGGTCTCGAACGGCCGCATGATCCTGGTGACGCGGGACGATCGGGCCTTTGCTTTGCGGGTGGAGACCGGCGAGATCCTGTGGCGCCTGCAGGGCGCGGTGGGAACGACAGGGCTTTTGGGCGGTGCAAGCCCGGCCCTTGACGATGTCGTGGCGATCTTGCCTTTCGCGTCGGGCGAGGTGACGGCGGTGGTCGCCTTTTCCGGCCGCAGGCTTTGGTCGAGCGCGCTCTCGGGCGGGCGCCGGGGCTTGGCACGTTCGGATATTGGCGACATCACCGGCGACCCGGTGATCGATGGCGACGTCGTCTATGTGGCCAACCAATCGGGCCGCCTGGTTTCGATCGACCGTCGGACGGGCCAGCGCAACTGGACGGTCAATGACGGCACAATCAATCCTGTCGTCCCGGCCGGCGGCAGCCTTTTTGTGATCTCCGACAAGGCCGAGCTGCTGCGTCTGGACGCCGCGACCGGCGCGCGCATCTGGGCCACGCAGCTCGACGAGTTCACCGATCCTGAGGACCGGGAGGGCACAATCGGCTATGGTGGCCCGCTCTTGGCCGGGGGGCGGCTGATCCTGATCTCGACCGAAGGTGAACTTATAAGCTTCAATCCCGAAACCGGCGTCGAAACCGGGCGGCTCGACCTGCCATCGGGCAGCTACCTGCCGCCCGCAATTGCAGATGGCCGGATCATCATCCTGCTCACCGACGGCTCGCTCGTCGCGCTGCAATAGCCCGGCGCGCCGCGCGCATGGCCCGCATCGCCATCCTCGGCCGGCCCAATGTTGGCAAATCGACCCTGTTCAACAGGTTCGTCGGCCGCAAGCTTGCCATCACCGACGATCGGCCGGGGGTGACCCGGGATTTGCGCGACGGGGCGGGCCGCCTGGGCGATCTGCGCTTTGACATCGTCGACACAGCCGGGCTGGAAGAGGCCAGCGATGACAGCCTGCCGGCGCGGATGCGGGCGCTCAGCGAGCGGGCGATGCATGAGGCCGATATCTGCCTGTTCGTCGTCGATGCCCGCGCCGGCGTCACGCCGCTTGACCAGCAGCTTGCCGATATGCTGCGCCGGGCCGGCAAGCCGGTGCTGGTTCTGGCCAATAAAGCTGAGGGACGGGCCGGCGAGGCCGGCGTGCTCGACGCCTATGCGCTGGGGCTGGGCGACGTGATCGCGGTGTCGGCCGAGCATGGCGAAGGGTTTGACGAGCTGCGCCACGCGCTGGGGCCGGTTTTGGCATCCGTAGAGCCCGACCCGGTGCCGGACATGGCCGCAGCCGGGGCGCCCGATCCCGACGAGGCCGAACTCACCGCCGAGCGTCCCCTGCGCATTGCGGTGCTCGGTCGGCCCAATGCCGGCAAATCGACCCTGATCAATGCCGTTCTGGGCGAGGAGCGCCTGCTCACCGGTCCCGAGGCGGGGATCACCCGCGACGCAATTTCGGTGGATTTGGACTGGAACGGCGTGCCGATGCGCCTGTTCGACACTGCCGGCATGCGCAAGAAGGCCCGGGTTCAGGACAAGCTGGAGAAGCTCTCGGTTGCCGATGGGCTGCGCGCGATCCGCTTTGCCGAGGTCACGGTGCTGGTCATGGATGCCGCAACACCGTTCGAGACCCA
>JBCDDO010000164.1:0-6847 GCA_039180245.1 Pseudomonadota bacterium
CCATCGACGAAACGGGCGCGATAAACCGCCAGCCGGGCGCCGAGTTCGGCATGGCTCTCCACAACAAGGATTTCAGGTTTGCCAGTGCCGCCAAGATCGGCCAACCGCGGCGCCAGATCCTCAAATACCATGTGCTGGGGCAGCTCGACCGAGATCTCCAGCCGTTCTTCATAGGCAATGAGCGCACCATACTCGATCGCATCGCCCAGAACGGCATGCGGATAGCGCTCGGTCGGCAGATCGAACGCAGCACCCATTCGAAAGCAGGGTGCGGGCGGCACAAAAACCTGGCCCAATGCCGCGGGCGGCGCACAGCGATCGCGGGCAGAAGCCGGAACCGAGGCGAGCGCTGTGAAAAGCGCCGCGAAGATCAGGGCCACGATGGGGGCCAATCGGACGGTCTGTGACGCCAGATGTCCGGCCGCATCCGAGCCGGCGAGACCAAGCCGCCCGGCCTGCATCAGATCTGCTTTTCGGGCATCCGCACGACCAGCCCGTCCAGCGCGTCGGTGACTTTGATCTGACAGGTCAGGCGCGAGGCTTCCGACGGCTCATAGGCAAAGTCGAGCATGTCGACCTCCATATCGTCCTTGCCGGGAAGCTTATCCACCCAGGCGGGGTCGACATAGACATGGCAGGTCGAGCAGGCGCAGGCGCCGCCGCAATCGGCATCAATGCCCGGGATGCCATTGTCGCGCGCACCCTCCATCACGGTCATGCCGGGGGACACCTCCACCACATGTTCCGTGCCATTGTGCTCGATATAGGTGATCCGCGCCATGCCAGCCTCGTCCTTGCCCCCAGGGTCGTCCTCAGCCGGTATGTAGCGGGCACAAAGCGCGGGTTCCAGTGGCATTTTGCCCGGCCCGCTATGCGCTTGTTCTGTCGCCCGGCCGCTGCACCGTCTTGACCACATGCGTGTCGTTCTGCTTATGTTCATGCGATGACCGGACCTGCCTGGCCACGCCCGCCCGCCTGTTTGACCGCCGATCAGCTTGACCGGCCGCCCGAGCGTGCGCGCGTGACGGTTGCGGGCCTGGTCATCGTGCGCCAGCGCCCCGGCTCGGCCAAGGGGGTCATTTTCGTGACGCTTGAGGATGAAACCGGCGTGGTCAATGTGGTGGTCTGGGGCGGCACCTATGAGCGCTTTCGCCGTGCGGTGATTGCGGGGCGGCTTTTGCGCGTGACCGGCCGCATCCAGCGCGAGGGCCAGGTCGTCCATGTGGTCGCCGAGTTCATCGAGGACATCTCCCATATGCTCGACGATCTCGCCCGGGGCGAGCTGACCATGCCGATCCCGCTTGCGCCAGCCGATGAGGTGCGCAAGCCCGTGCCGCCAACGGCGCGCCATCCCCGCCAGCAGGCAAAGGCGCTGTTCCGCGGCCGCTGAGAAGGGCGGCGTTGTCATGTTTCGCCTGCAACGCCACAGCTTCACGCGCTTGGCTTGCCCAAACGTCCTGCGCACATGCCGCACCCCACAGGGCGCGCTTTCCCGCTTGCCCTCGACCCGGCTTGATCGCTAAGCCTGCGGCATGGCCTCCAGCCCCCTGCCCGCCGCCAGCAGTGTCAAACCGCGGGAGGACCGCGCGCTCATGGGGATGCTGATCATGACCTTGGCTGTGGTCAGCTTCACCGGCATCGACAGCTCGGGCAAATGGCTGATCCTTGCGGGTATTCCGGCATTGCAGGCGGTGTTTTGCCGCTATGCCGGGCATTTCCTGCTCGCATTGATCGTCTTTGTGCCGCTTGAGGGGCGGGCCGCCTTTCGCTCGCAACGGCCTTGGATACAGGTGCTGCGCTCGCTCCTCCTGCTCTCCAGCACCATCTTCAACTTCCTGGCCCTGCGTCACCTGCCGATCAGCGTGACCGGCGCGATCGTTCTGGCCTCACCCATCGCGCTCACCCTGTTGAGCATTCCGCTGCTGGGCGAGCGGGTGGGCCGGCGTCGCATCATCGCGGTGCTGGTGGGGTTTGTGGGCGTGCTGGTGGTGCTGCAACCCTGGGGCGCGGCCTTTCACCCAGCGATGTTCCTCTCCCTTGCCGGGATGCTGACCGGGTCGCTTTATCTCATCGCCTCGCGCTTTCTTGCCGGGACCGAAACCAATGCGGTCAGCCAGCTCTGGTCGAGCGGGATCGCGACGACCCTCCTTGCGCCTTTTGTGCTCAGCCTTTGGGTCTGGCCCGACACGGCCATGGGCTATTTTGTCATCGCCCTTGCCGGTATCTTCGGCGGGCTGGGGCATATGGCGGCCAATGTCGCGCTGCGCTTTGCCGATGCCTCGCTGCTGGCGCCGCTGATTTATCTGCAGATCATCGCCGCACCGCTGGCCAGCCTTTTGGTCTTTGACGAACCACCCACCGGCTGGACCCTGCTGGGCGGGCTGATCATTGCCGCGACTGGGCTCTATATCTGGCAGCGCGAGCGGCAGCTGGCCCGCGCGCACTGACGCGCCCAGTGACACGCCTGGCCTGGGAGGGCTCTAGCCCCGCCCGATGAAGGGCATTGCGGTTGCCATCACGGTCATGAACTGGATGTTGGCCGAGAGCGGCAGCTCAGCCATGTGCAGCACCGCATCGCCGACCACAGTTGCGTCCATCACCGGCTCGACCCGGGTTGAGCCATCGGCCTGCGGCACGCCTTTGGTCATCGCCTGGGCCATCTCGGTCAGCGCATTGCCGATGTCGATCTGCCCGCAGGCGATGTTGAAGGCCCGCCCATCGAGCGAGAGCGTCTTGGTCAGCCCGGTGATCGCATGCTTGGTTGTCGTATAAGGCACGGAGCCCGGCCGTGGCACATGCGCCGAGATCGAGCCATTATTGATGATCCGCCCGCCTTGCGGTGATTGCGCTCGCATTTGCCGAAACGCTGCCCGGGCGACCAGGAAGGCGCCGGTCAGGTTCACATCGACCACCTTGCGCCAATCGTCGACCGAGATCTCGTCGATGGGTCCGGCAGCCACGTTGCCGCCGGCATTGTTGAAAACGCAATCGACCCGCCCGAATCGGGCAACCACTGCGGCGAAGGCCGCGTCGACAGCCGTTGGATCGGTGACATCGGTGGGCACGGAAAGCGCCGCTTCGCGCCCGGCAGCCACACTGTCCAACGCCTCGGCCCGCCGCCCGAGCAACGCGACGTTCCAGCCCGCCGTCAAAAGCGCCGCTGTCGCCGCCGCGCCCAGGCCCGATCCGGCCCCCGTCACCACTGCTGTCTGTGTCATCGATCCCTCCCCCGCATTGTTCTTGACATTTGCCGTGGCGGCCGACGCTTTTCGACGTCGCTTTGGTGGACGGTGATTCCGCCCAGTGCCGCACAAACCGGTGCCGCACAAAACGACGCAATGCGCATCAACACCTCCCGGCTCATGGATCAGGTCTTGACCCGGTTGGCCTTAGGCAGCGCGTTTTCGTCCAGCTCAAAATGGCCGCTCCTGCGCCTCGGCAGCCAGCACCGAAAGTCGCCCGGCCACCGCCGCGATCGAAAGGTCGAGCCAGACGCATGTGCGATCCGGCGTTCTCGGGCGCGGCTGTCAGAAGGTCCCCCATCAATGATTGTCCCTTGGCAGATCGCGCGCGACCTTGTGATAGGCGGTGGCAAGCTCAAGGCAGCCGCCCTCGGCCAATTGGCCGACATGGGTGCGGTAGATCTCCTGCCAAGGCGTCTGGCTGCGGATCTCGGGCGCGGTCCAGGCTGCCCTGCGCGCCGCCCACTCGGCCTCGGGCACCAGCGCATCAAGCCGGCTTTCATTGAGATCAAGCCGCACCCGATCGCCGGTTTGCAGCAATGCCAGCCCCCCGCCAATCGCGGCCTCGGGCGATGCGTTCAGGATCGACGGGCTCTCGGAGGTGCCCGATTGGCGACCGTCGCCCACAGTTGGAAGATGCGCGATGCCAGCACGGATTAGCGCATCGGGGGGCTGCATGTTCACCACCTCGGCCGAGCCGGGATAGCCCACACAGCCGACATTGCGGATGAAGAGGATGCAATCCTCGCCGATCTCCAGAGCCGGGTCATTGATGCGGTCGTGGTAATCCTCCGGCCCTTCAAAGACGATGGCCCTTGCCTCATGGATGTTCAGAGCGCCGGGACGGGACAGGAAGCGCGCCCGAAAATCGTCCGAAATCACCGAGGTTTTCATCAGAGCGGATGTGAAGAGATTGCCTGAAAGCACCAGAAATCCGGCATCTTTTCGCATCGGCCTGTCATGGCTGCGGATCACATCGACATCTTGGCTCGCGCGCCCCTCCAACAAGACCCGCATCGGTTGGCCCGTGGCGCTCATCGCATCGCCATGCAATCGATCCGCGTTGAGAAGTTCGCCCATGACGGCTGCCACGCCACCTGCACGGTGAAATGCCTCGCCCAGAAAGCGCCCGGCGGGCTGCATATCGACCAGAAGGGGCACGTGAAATCCATGCGTCTGCCAGTCCTGCACCGTCAGATCCACTCCGGCATGGCGGGCGATGGCTTGAAGATGCGGCGGTGCGTTGGTGGACCCGCCGATGGCCGAATTCACCACAATCGCGTTGAGAAAGCTCTCGCGGCTGAGAATGTCGGAGGGTTTGAGATCCTCATACGCCATGGCAACCGCGCGCCGCCCGGTCTCATAGGCCATCGCCATGCGCTCGCGGAAGGGCGCGGGGATGGCGGCCGATCCCGGCAGGCACATGCCCAGCGCTTCGGCCATCGCATTCATGGTGCTGGCCGTGCCCATCGTGTTGCAATGGCCCAGGGAAGGTGCAGACGCACAGACCCTTGCCATGAATTCCTCATAGTCGATGATATTTTCAGCCAGCAACCGCCTGCTTTCCCAGACAATTGTGCCCGATCCGGCCAGCTGGCCATTCCACCAGCCATCCAGCATCGGCCCGCCATTCAGACAGATCGCCGGAATGTCGACTGTGGCGGCACCCATCAGCATCGCCGGGGTGGTCTTATCGCAGCCCGTGGTCAGCACCACCGCATCGATGGGATAGCCATGCAGCACTTCAACGAGGCTCAGATAGGCAAGGTTGCGGTCGAGCGCCGCGGTGGGTCGCTTGCCCGTCTCCTGAATGGGATGTACCGGAAACTCCATCGGCACCCCGCCGGCATCGCGAATGCCGGCTTTGATCCGGTCCGCCAGAAAGACATGGATCTTGTTGCAGGGTGCGAGGTCCGACCCGGTCTGGGCAATGCCGATCACCGGGCGTTCGCCCTGCAGCTCGCCGCGCGTGTATTCCTGATTGAGATAGCGCTCGATATAGAGCGCCGTCATCCCGGGATTGTTGGGATTGTCGAACCATTCCTGCGACCGAAATTTCCGGCCTGCGCGCGTGTTGGCCATGGGTTTCCTCCCCGCTGCTGCGCGACGATCTTCCGTTGGCTTCGGCTTTGCAAGCCCCGACCCGCCTTATCCCGCTGTGGTCTTGACCGGATATACCGGCTTGATGCCGTCAGTCGGCCCGGTAGGCCCGCGCCTGGCGTGCCATCAGCGCCTGCCAGCCCTCGGCCTGTGCAGGGTTTGGCAGGATCGTGCGTGACGTGGAAGACATCTCGGTGGCTGCTTCGGCAAACCCAGCAAACCAGCCGATGCCGGTGGCGGCGGTCATGGCCGCGCCCAAGGCCGAAGCCTCGATCGTGTCGCTGAGCGTCACCGGCAGGCCGGTCGCATCGGCAAACATCTGCAGCCAGAGCGCGTTTTGCGCGCCGCCGCCGATGGCCCGGATCTGCGCCGGTGCGAGGCCCGAGGCGCGCATCGCCTCGATGCAGCGCGCCGTCTCGCAAACCATCGCTTCAAGCGCTGCCCGATAGAGATGGACCGGACCGTGATGCGACGAAAGCCCCAGAAACGCCGCCCGCGCGGCTGGGTCCCAATGCGGATCCATCACCCCCGAGAGATAGGGACAAACCGTCAGACCCTCTGTTCCCAAAGGCAGGCTGGCCGCATCGGTCTCAAGCCTGGCATGCGTGTCGCGATGGGCGGGGTCAGCTCCACAAAACCGCTCGGCGATCCAATCGATGAAATAGGTGCCGGCGCGCAGGCAGCCTTCCAGAAAATACCCCTCGCCGGTCGGCGAGGTCATGCTGCGCCACGTTCGTGCGATGTGGGGCTCCAGGCTCCACATGCCGGTGATCTGGGCTGTGCCAAGATTGAGATAGACTGTGCCGGGTTTGGCCGCATCGACGCCGAGCCCCGCGCATTGACCATCGCCGCCGGCCGCAATCACCGGCGTGCCGGCGCGCAGGCCGGTTTCGGCTGCTGCCGTCGCCGTCAGCGCTCCGATCCGTGTGCCAGGTGCAGCCAACGCGCCGAACTGAGCGGCTTCCAGCCCCAAATGGCGCAACAGAGGCTCGGACCAGGTTTTTTGGCGGATGTCGAGCAGACCAAAGGGATCGGCGCTTGTCCAACTTGCCACGGCCGTGCCGGTCAGCCGACCGGTCAGATAGCCGTGCACGTCCAGGATCCGGGCACCGCCGTCGAGGCTTTCCGGCGCTTCCCGTCGCATCCAGGCCAGGCGGTAGATCACCGGGGTCACATCCGGCGGCTTGCCGCTGATCTCATGCAAATGCCCCGCGCCCAAAGCGGCATTGAGCGGCGCGATCTCGCCTGCCGCCCGCTCATCGAGCCACAGGATCGCTCGGCGCCGTGCGGTCAGGTCGGCATCGAGAAAGGCCACGGTCTCGCGCTGGTTGGAAATGGCAAGCGCCGCAACCCGGTCCGGATTGACCGTCCCGCTGATCCCGCTCAGCGCCCGTTTGGCCGCCGACCACCAATCAGCCGGATCCTGCTCCACCCAGCCCGGCTTTGGATAGGACAAATCGAGCTGTGCGCGGCCCTCGGCCATGGCGGTGCCAGACCGGTTCCAG
>JBCDDO010000165.1:0-6756 GCA_039180245.1 Pseudomonadota bacterium
GCCAGCTTCATGGATTACGCCATGCCGCGGGCCGATGATGTGCCGATGATGCCCTTCCATGCCGAGCTTGTGCCCTCCACAGCCAATGATATCGGCATGAAAGGCTGCGGCGAGGCAGGAACGGTCGGGGCGCTGGCCGCCGTCACCAATGCCGCGCTCGATGCAGTGTGGGATCTGGGCGTCACGCGGGTCGACATGCCGATGACGCCGCTCTCGATGTGGCAACGCCTGCAGGAGGCCGCGCCCAAGGCTGCCGAGTGATGGGGCGGCCGCACCTTGGCGGCGCCCTTGCGGCGCTGCTGTTGGTGCTGAGCGGTCCGGCCCTGGCCGGGCCGCGCTGCGATGCGGTCTTGGACAGTCTCGGCCGGGCGCTTGTCGCCGAAACGGCTGCGCCCAGCGTCTTTGGCCGTGAGCTGCCGCCGGGCGTGTTGCTCGATTGCACCGCAGGACAGCTCGCGGCGTTGCAAGCCGACCCGCTGACCCTGGCCATGGCGGACCCGGTCGGTGGGCGCGACGCGCTCTTGGGAAGCTGGGTTGCAGATGATGTGCTGGGCAGCTTTGCCGGGGTGCTGTTGCCCGCGGTCGAGGTGATTGAGATCGCGCCGGGTGCCGAGCCAGCGCAGATCACGCTGACCCAGACGCTCCTGCGCGCGGTCGATGCCGAGGGCCTGGGCTACGGTCCCTTGGGCGATGTCGATCTCGCAGCGCAGGGCTATCGCCCGATCCTGGCTGAGATCACCGCCACACTTCAGGACAGCAGTCTCTTTCCCACACGCATCCGCTATCACGACGTCATCATCGACACCCGCCGCGACATCGATTTGGCGCAGCGCGCAATGCTCACCCATTTTGCGATCTTCGGAAGCCGGGTCATGGTCACGCCCGACGGCACAAGGCTGCGGCTGGAGACCGAGGGCGGGCTGGGCACGCAAATCCGCACATTTCGCCGCAGGGATCCCGAAGCGGTGCGCTTGGCCGCCGCCTTTCCGCGGCTGGCCGAGATCACGGCCCTGCACACTGCCTGCCTGATTGAGACCTTCGATACCAGACCGCCGCGCTTTGCCGAGGCCTTGGGCGAGACCGAGCCTGCTGATTTCTTTGCGCTTTTGAACTGGCTCGACGCGTTTTACACCACCCGCCGCAGCATCACGGATCTGCTGCAGGATAACGCGACGACCCCGGCTCGGCGCGCAGTCGGCGTTGTGCAGTTCAAAGCGCTGATTGAGGCCTTGGAGGCCAAGCGCGAAGACCCGGCCTTCCAGACCTTTTTGGCCATCGGTCAGGCCCAGGATCCCTTTGGCTGCGTCTATCCTGGCTAGCCCACAACCCCGGCGGGCGCGTAAAGACGGGCTGGCCCAGGGTCGTCCGGCTGGACCAACCCCAAAAAAGATGCGGCCGGCACCGCGTCAGCAGCCGACATCCTGAACAAGATCGAAGACCGGCGGCGGGCGGCACCGCTCCAAAGCGAAGGGCGGGTCGCGGCGAGTGGCCAGCCCGAACACATCGCCGCGCAGCATGGCCACCGCAGCGTCGGCGGTGCGCAGGCGCGGGCGACAATCCCAGTCCGCGTCGCTCATTGCGCCCTGATGCCGCTGGCCGAAGTAAAGGCAGAGCTCCTCGCCCGCGCGGCGCATGTAGAGCCCCATTTCGCGGATCCGGTGCCGGTCGACAAGACGCCAGCGTCCATGCAGAACCTCGGCGCCCGGCGCCCAAAGCTGTGCCTCGCCGCCAGCGCCGAAATGCTCCACCCGAAACCCCTGCGACGGATCGAACACCAGATAGGTGATCGTCGGCTGCGGATAGTCGCCCAGCACAGGATCGCGGATGATGTCGCTGGGATAGGGGCCGGTGCAGCCGGCAATCAAAAGGGCAGAGAGGGACAGAAAGCCGACAAGGCGGCGGCGCATGGCGGGCTCCTTTGAGTGGCGCGGAAGGGGCGCGCCGCGATCTGACCCTGACGGGATGAAATTTCGGTAAGCCATGCCCAGATCAAGGCCATGCGCCTTGGGTTCATCCTGTGCCTCTGTCTGGCCGCCGGCGCGGCCCGCTCGGACCTGCCGACCGATCCGGGCTGGGGATTGCCGGCCGCAACCATCGTCGATCGGCCGGGCCCCCTGGCCGGGGCAGAGCTCACACCCGTCGCGCCGCCGCGTCTTTATGGCAGCGGGTTGCAGGCGCCATTTATGGCCCATGATGTTGCGGTTTTCGGTGCGCTTTGGCGGGTTTGGCTGCAAGCAGGGCCCGAGGGGGCGCTGCGCCAGCTTCTTTTTCAACCGCAAAGCCGCGGGCTCGATGCAGCAATGGTGCTGGACGGTCTGCGGGCGCTCTATGGGGCTGAGCAACGGCTGTGTGTGACGGCTGTGGGTGGGGTCGAGGCGGTGTGGGATCTTCCGGCAGGGCGCCTTCACGTGACCGCTCTGGCCGCTGCCCAGCCCGCAGATCGCCGCGTCATGCGCCCCGCCCCGTCACGCAGACCGACCAGCCAGCCGCCCGACATCCGGCGCCCGCGTGCAGGGCTGACCACGGTGCCGGTGGCGCCCGATCCGCTGCCGCTGCGCGACCGGCCTGGCCCCCGCAGATTGTTCGAGCCGGGTGAACGGCCTGTCCCCTTGCCAAGGCCGCAGATCGCCTTTCCGCCACCGTCGCGCATCCGTCCGGCCCAGCCTGAGACTGCGGTGCCAGACCGCCGGCAACACCTGCAGCAGCCGAGCCTGCGCCGCCCGCCGGCGGTGGTTTTGCGTCGGCCGGTCCGTCTCAGCCTCCGTCTTCGCGACCCGGGCCGGACGGAGCTTGCCTCGCGAACCTGCCCCTTGGACTAAAGAGCGGCCCGATCCGGCAGGGCTCATGCGGTTTGGGCGAGCTCCCACAGCACCGCCTCGGCCCCGGCCAGCAGCAGGATCAGCAGCAGCCAGCCGCGCCACAACAAACGGATAGTGCGGCGCAGATCGCGCAGCTCCAGCTTCCGCCGGGCGCGCGCGTTTATCCAGGGATCGTCAGTGACCTCGCCATCATAGCTGCGCGGACCAGAGGTTGAGATGCGCAGCCCGCCTGCCATTGCGGCCTCGGGCCAACCAGCATTCGGGGTGACATGCAGGCTGGCATCAGAGACCATCACGTCGCCAGCCGATTGCCGAAAGGCGGCAACGGCAAGCAGCGTTCCGGCCAGACGGGCCGGGACCCAGCCGAGGTAATGGGCAACGCGCGCCGTGACCCGGCCGAACTCGAAATACTGCTCATCCTCATGCCCGATCAGGCTGTCGGCGACCGTGATCACGCGGTAGGCGACCAAACCCGGCAGCCCAAAGACCAAGAACCACAGCGCCGGGGCGACCAGCCCGTCGAGAAAGCCCGCCGCGCCGCCTTCGACCGCTGCGCGCACAACCCCGCTTTCGCTGAGCGCGACGGTGTCGCGGCTGTCGATCCGGCTGAGGAGCTGCCGCGCCTGCTCCAACCCGCCTTCGGGCTGCGCCAGCGCCCGGCGCAGGGCAACGAGCCGCCCGGTCAGATCGCGGAAGGCCAGCAAAACGGCCGCTCCGATCATCTCCAACACACCGAAATCTGGCACCAGCGAGATCAGCCAAGCCGCCAGGACCGCGCCCAGCGCCAGCACGGCAACCGCAACGCCCCCCTTCAGGCGCCGCCGCGCGCCGCGATTGAACCGCGTGTCGAGCCGCCGCACAAACCGGCTGATCAGCACCACCGGATGCGGAATTCGCGACCAGATCCGTTTTGGGTCCCCCAGGATTGCATCCAGCAGCAGCGCTGCGAGAAGCATTTCAAGATGCGTCATACCTCACTCTGCCGTTGCTTGCCGCCGCATGTTTCCAACCCCATGCACGTCTCTTGCGGACGCCGCTTCGATCATCTTATGCGCCTAGGCCGTGCACGGAGCGTTTGCGTCTTAGCCAGTTCGGCGCTAAAGTTTTGTTAGGCAATATCTCAAATTTTCAGGAGTTGCGATATGAGGCGGGTGGGGGCCCGTCCGAGAGGGGTTGCATGCGAGTGCTGATCGTCGAGCAGAATGCCGATCTAGGCCGGATATGGTCACGGTTTCTGCACCGCGAAGGGATCGAAGCGGAGCTTGCTTCCGATGCGGATGCGGCTGTGGCGGCATTGGATTCCTCGTCCTATGACGCACTCGTCCTGCAAATGGGATTGCCCGACGCGCAGGCCCTGATTGTTTCGGACTATGCGACATTCCGTGATCCCGACTTGCCGATCATCACTGTGTCCAGTGGAGATTTCTTTTCCGGCGGCGCGATCTTTGAATTGGTGCCGAACGCTCGGACACTGCTTTCCATGCCTCCGCGCCTGGACGATCTGGTCGCCTTGATCGCACATTATGCGCGAAACCGCTCCGACACCACCCCAACCCAGCAGCGGCGGCGCAGCGCCTAACAGCCGGGGCCTGGCCGCCGGTTTCGACGCCAGACCGGTGCGTTGACACGCCGCCCGACACCAGATTGTCGGTCACTGTGCATGTGGAGCGCTGATGGTGAGAATGGCACATGCGCGCTCAGCCCGTCGGCGCGGTGGCTTCGAGCGCATCGCGGCCATGGGGCGCTGCCCAGTCGAGCACCGGCCCCATGGGAACAATGCGGAACGGGTTTATGTTGTTGTGGCTGTAATGGTAATGCCGTGTGATGTGTCCGAAATGGGTTGTTTCCGCCACGCCAGGCCATTGATAAAGCTCACGCGTATAGCCCCAAAGATGCGGGTAATCGACCAGTCTACGACGGTTGCATTTGAAATGGCCGTGATAGACAGGATCGAAGCGCAGCAGGGTCGGCAGAAGCCGCCAATCGGCCTCTGACACGCGAGATCCGGCAAGGTAGCGCTGCCCGGCAAGCCGGTTCTCCAACCAATCCATCGTGTCAAACAGCGCCCCGACCGCCTCGTCATAGGCCTCCTGGGTCGAGGCAAAGCCCGAGCGGTAGACCCCATTGTTGAGCGTGGCATAGACGCGGTCGTTCACCGCATCGATCTCGGCCTGCAAAGCCGGTGGGCAGAAATCCTGCGCATCGCCGGTCAGACCGTCGAATGCCGAATTGAACATCCGGATTATTTCGGCGGATTCGTTGGAGACGATCATGCCGCGCGACTTGTCCCACAGGACCGGGACCGTGACCCGGCCCGACATATCGGGCTGCGCCGCAAGATAGACATCGCGCAGATGGGCGCTTCCCAAAAGCCTGTCGCCGGTCGCGCCGTCAAAGCCTGTTGCAAAGCTCCAGCCATCGTCGAGCATATCCGGGTGCACAACATCGATCGAGATATGCGGGGTCAGGCCTTTGATGGCACGAAAGATCAGGGTGCGATGGGCCCAGGGGCATGCGTAGGACACATAAAGGTGATACCGGCCCGTTTCGGCCGCAAACCCGCCTTCGCCGCTGGGACCGGGCGCGCCATCCGCGGTGACCCAGTTGCGGAAACTTGCCTCGGTGCGTTGGAAGCGCCCCCCGGTGGATCTGGTGTCAAACTGTTCATTGGTCCACGCGCCGTCAACGAGATGTCCCATGGCACCCTCCCTTTCGTCCCGTGACGATCACATAGCGCGGTTAAATCGGCCATGCGCGCAGAGTGTACACATATTGTGCCGGTCATACGACTGTGTGGCCAAAAGCAGCAAGTCAGGCCGCCTCCGCACAGCCGTACCTCTTTGGTTTGGCCTCACTCGGCAGCGCTGGCCGCCGCCGCGATCGCGGCAAAGGCCGCGTCAAGCTCGTCCGCCGCGACCTGCAAATCCGCATCCGCATCGCCGAAATAGGGTTCGAAGACGGCACTGGGCGTTTTGTAGGCAAGGGTGGCCGTGCCATCGGCGTTCTCGGTCACATAAAACCGGATCGGCGCTTCGATCATCGCGGCGGTCGACAGACGCAGGATCCGCACTGCATAATCGTTGCGAAAGACGCCGACCACCCGGTTGCCCGGGATCTCGACACCGCGCGATTTGGCCACGCCCGTGGGGCCGGCCTCGGTCACGAGCCCGAATTTTTGGGCCTTGACGGCGCTGCGCAACCGCTCGAGCAGGTCCTCATAGCTGTGCCCGGTTGCAATCACCGACCAACCGGGCCGCTCGACCATGGGCGCCACATCCTGGGCCAATACTGCGGGCGGGGCGATTAGGAGGGCAAGGCCCAAAAGAAAGGCGCGCATCAGACAGCTCCCTTTGTCTGGAGTGGTGGATCCATGTGAAGAACGGCCCGCAGGCGGATGCCGATCAGCGATCCGGCAAATCCCCAAACCAGCCACCAGAGCCCGTGCAGGCTGCCCGACGTCAACCCACCCAAAAAAGCTCCGATATTGCAGCCATAGGCGAGGCGGGCGCCATAGCCCATGGCCAGACCGCCGATCAGCGCGGTGGCAATGTCGCGTGGCGGCAAATGCCAGATCGGCGCGAAGCGGCCGGCCAACCCGGCCGCGGCCAGTGCGCCCAGCAAAATGCCGATATTCGAGGCATTGGTGCGGCTCGACATCAGCCCGCCCTCCAAATGGCCGGCTCGCCAGCCCTGCCAATAGACGAGGGACGCCGGGTCCTGGCCCAGGAAATCGGCCGCCTGAGCGCCCCAGACCGCAAAACCGTAGGTCACGCCCCAGGGTCCGCCGAGCAGCGCAAACCACAGCCCGCCCACAAGTGCGAGCCCGACCGCCCCGGCCCAGATCGGCCAGGGGCCACGCCGGATTCCGCCGGTTTCAGCGGGCGGTTCCAGGCCGCCATAGCGTCGCGCTTGAGCGGCGACGCCATGGCGGCCTGGA
>JBCDDO010000166.1:0-6728 GCA_039180245.1 Pseudomonadota bacterium
GCGATACCCGCCAGAAGCATCGTGGCCACCGAGGTTCGGCCCCGTCGGGTCGACACCCGGTAGAGCAGCAGGGTCGAGATCCAACCACCGAAAAACGCAGCAATCGGCACAAGATAGGCGCCGACACTGTCGATGATCGCCAGAGGCAACAAGCCGCCCAGCACGATCGCCAGGATCGCACCCAGACCCGCGCCGGCGCTGACCCCGACAAGGCCGGGATCGGCCAGCGGGTTGCGAAACAGGCCCTGCATCACCGCGCCCCCCACCGCGAGTGCAGCGCCGATCAGCAGACCGAGCGCGAGACGGGGCAGACGGATGTCAAACAGGATGATCCGTGCTGCAGGATCAAGCTGGCCGGTTTCGACCCACACGGCCATGGCCGCACGCACTTGCGCACCGGCCGCGCCGATTGAAAGCGACATAAGCGCGACGAACGCTGTGAAAACCCAAAGCAGACCATGCAGACGCCAGGCCTTTTGAAGCCGGTCAGGTTCCAGCAATGGTTGGGCTGACGCAGCGTCAATCGCCATAGATCGCAGAGTTGAGATCGACGATCGCCTGCGCTGTTCTGGGGCCAAAGCCCAGCAGGTACAATCCGTTCATGCGGATGACAGCGCGGTTTCTTGCGGCTTCGGTCGATGCGAGCGCGGGCATGGCCACCAGTTCATCGGTTGCTGCGCTGTGGCTTCCGCCGCGGTCCATCATCAGGATCCAGTCCGGCGCCGCGGCAGCGACCGCCTCATCGGTCAAGGGCTTGTAGCCTTCGAACGCGTCGACCGCATTGATACCCCCGGCAAGCTCGATAATCGCCGCAGCCGAGGTGTTGCGCCCTGCGGCCAGGATCCGGCCCCCTTGCGTGGACAGAATGAACAGCACGCGCGCGCGTTCGGGCGCCGGAATGCCCGCAACAACGGCCGCGGCCATGTCGAAATCGGATTCAATTCCCGCGCTGAGCTCTTTGGCTTTTGCATCGACGCCCAGCGCCTCGCCGATCACATGTATCTTTTCGAGGATCCCCTCCCGGCTCGGGGTGTCGGGGACAACCACCATTGGCACACGCGCTGCTCTCAGCACGTCGAGCGCGTCGGGCGGCCCTGCACCCTCGTCCAGAAGGATCAGATCAGGCCCAACGCTCAGCACGCCTTCCGGCGACAGCCGGCGCATGTAACCCACATCCGGCAAAGCGGTCGCCTCGGGGGGAAAACTCGATGTGGTGTCGCGCGCAACAAGGCGGTCGCCCTGACCCAACGCAAACACGATCTCGGTGATCGAGCCACCCACCGACAGCACGCGCTCGGCCGCCGCTGCTGGGGTCGCCAAGGCTCCGATCACTGCCGAAACCGATGCAAAGACGACCAGAATCGCGCGCAGAGATTGCACAACAAAACCTCTTCGTGACGGAGCGGCTGTACCGCGCATCTCGGCCCCTTCAAATCCGACTACTTTTGTCTGTCAATATCGCAATGGGCTTCGGTCCGCAATCGCATTGCGCGTGCCGGGCAGCGTCATCGGGTTTTCGCTTATTGCCGGATCCACAGCTTCAGCCGGTTCTCACGGAACAACGGGCTGCGTCGTCACTGACTGCTTCACTGCCCGCTGGAGGCAGGGCGTGCGATGGCGATCAAACTCCGTCTGCGGTTCATTCTTTGAGTACCAGATGTGCGGCCAGGTTGGGGCCATGGCAAAGGCCCGGGCGGATGCTGGACAGGCCTTTTCGGTATGCGCCCTAAATTCCCGCGACAGACACGCCCGGGAAACACTCAATGCTCAATTCCCCAACATACTGAAATCTATGGTCGGCGTGCCAGGCCTTGGACCCGCGGCCTCGGCCTTCCGAAAAGGGTGCGCCCTCACCATGATGCATGTCTATGTCGTCCTACGAGTTAGGCGACCAACATCGACCGAGAAAGAGGAGCCTTTATAGGGCTGGCTCCGGCGGTAGGATTCGAACCTACGACCAGCGGATTAACAGTCCGATGCTCTACCACTGAGCTACGCCGGAAGCGACCCGCGCTATATCAAAGCGCCTCAGGCCCGTCTAGCGCGTTTTTGCTCGCCCGGCGGGCGTCCGCCATAGTCGCGCATCACCTCATCGGCAACCTCGGCCAGAACCTGCTCCAGCGCTTCAACGCGCTGCGGCGTGATCCGCGCAGTGGGTCCGGAAATGGAGATCGCGGCAACCGCCCGTCCGGTCTCATTGAAAATGGCCGTGGCAATGCAGCGGAGCCCCTCGGTGAACTCTTCCACGTCATGGGCAAAGCGGCTCTGCCGGATGGTTGCGATCTCGCGCATCAACCCATCGGGCTGGATCAGGGTGCGCGCGGTGGCGCGCGCCATGCCATGCTCGATGAGGATCTGCTGGACATGGGCGTCCGACATCGCCGAGAGCAAGGCCTTGCCCGCCGCCGAGGAGTGCATTTTTACGCGGCCGCCCACTTGGGTGATCGCCCGCATTGTGTGGCGGCTTTCAACCTGCGCCATGCAGACCGCCTCGCCCGAGCTTTCGACATAGATGTTGGCGGTTTCGCCGGTCACTTCCATCAGCCGGCGCAAAAACGGGCGCGCCAGGGTCACGACCTCACGGTTGCGCGCAAAGGATGCACCGACCGTGAAGGCGGCGACCCCGACCTGCCACAGACCGACGCTGGAATCGAAGCGCACGAAGCGTTCGCTCTCCAGCGTGGTCAGGATCCGGTGCGCCGTGGACGGCGCCAACGCAGATATGTCGGCCGCCTCCGACAGCGTCAGGCCCTCGCTGGAGGCAGCCAGGGCGCGGAGGAGCGACAGCGCTCGCGTTATCGAGCGCACCTGCCCGGAACGCACCTCCTCAACTTCACGGACCGCCTTCATTCACGGATCTCCCCAAATTTTTTCGAAAGGTAGCCCGCAAGGCCATCACGGCGAATTGTTTTTCCACCTCACGGAATACAATCCCGAAACACGCCCGTCGGTTTCTTGACGTCGCGCGCCAAGCGGCGCAATCCTTGGACAAATGCGCCGGCCTGCCGGAACGGCACCGCCCAGAAGCGCACCGGAGCGTCCTGCATAGTGCGGGAGCGACAGGAGGACCGCAAATGCAGATGACCATGCTCAACGGCATACGGGTGCATTTTGCCCTGTCCGGCCCTGCGGACGGGCCCGCCATTGTGCTTGCCAACTCGCTGGGCACCGATCTGCGGGTCTGGGACGCGCTGCTGCCCTATCTTCCCGCAGGCATCCGGCTTTTGCGCTATGACAAGCGCGGCCACGGGCTGAGCGAATGCCCGGCTGCACCCTATGACATGGCCACGCTGGTGGCCGATGCCGAGGCGTTGATCGACCATATCGGGCTGGAGAAGGTCCTGTTTGTGGGCTTGTCGGTCGGCGGTCTGATCGGTCAGGGCCTGGCCGCCGCGCGCCCCGATCTCGTGGGATCGCTGGTGCTTATGGACACGGCCGCCCGCATCGGCACCGTTCCGATGTGGGATGAGCGCATCGAAGCGATCAACCGCGGTGGGATTGCTGCGATCGAAGAGCAGATCCTGTCGCGCTGGTTTTCCGAAGCGTTTCGCAGCGAGCGGCGCGATGAGATGGCCTTGTGGCGCCACATGCTGTGCCGCACGCCCGAGGATGGCTATCTGGGCTGCGCCTATGCCATCCGGGATGCCGATTTCACGGACACAACCGGTTCCCTGTCGATGCCGGTGCTCGCCATGGCCGGCGAGGAGGATGGCTCCACCCCGCCAGCGCTGGTCCAGGCGACGGCCGAAAGCATCGCCGGCGCGCGCTTCGCGCTGATCAAGAGTGCCGGCCATCTTCCTTGCGTCGAGCAGCCCGAGGAGACCGGCGCGCTGATCGCGTCGTTTGCGCGCGAAACCGGCCATGTCTAGCGGCGGGCGCCATGCGCGCGGCATGATCATGCGCCGGCGGGTTCTCGGCGATGCTCATGTCGACCGCGCCGAGGCTGCCAAAACTTCGCTCGACCAGCCTTTTCAGGAGCTGATCACCGAAGGAGCGTGGGGCACGGTCTGGACCCGCTCGGGTCTGAGCCTGCGCGACCGGTCGTTGATCACACTGGCGCTGTTGGCAGGGCTTGGCAATGATGCGGAGATCGCCATGCATGTGCGCGCAACCGCCAATACCGGGGCCACGCCGGAGGAGATCATCGAAGCGATGCTGCATGTCGCGATCTATGCCGGCGTGCCGCGCGCCAATCACGCGATCAAGATCGTGAAGGCGACCCTGGCCGAGATGGAGGCGGAGGAGGTGGAGATGGAGGCGGCGGCGGCACCCGACGCGCCCGCCGGGGCCCCGGAATGAGCCAGGACACCCGGCTTCCTTGCATCATCTGCGTGGCGATCACCGGTTCGCTGCCGACAAAGGCCAATAACCCGGCCGTGCCGATCACCGTAAACGAACAGATCGAAAGCACGCATGAGGCGTTTGAGGCCGGCGCCAGCATCGCCCATTGCCATGTCCGCAATGACGATGAGACGCCGAGTTCGGATCCCGAAAAGTTCGCCCGGCTCAAGGAGGGGTTGGAACGGCACTGCCCGGGCATGATCGTTCAGCTCTCCACCGGCGGGCGCAGCGGTGCCGGCTTGGCCCGCGGCGGGATGCTTCCGCTTTCGCCCGACATGGCCTCGCTCTCGGTGGGCTCGAACAATTTTCCGACCCGCGTTTACGAGAACCCGCCCGATCTGGTCGATTGGCTGGCCGGCGAGATGAAGACCTATGGCGTCAAGCCGGAGATCGAGGCCTTTGACCTCTCGCATATTTTTCAGGCCGCCGCGATGAACCGCGACGGGCGCATCCCGGGCCGGCTCTACATCCAATTCGTGATGGGGGTGAAGAATGCCATGCCCGTCGATCGCGGTGTCTTTGACTTTTACATCGAAACGGTCAGGCGGCTGGTGCCCGATGCGCAGTGGTGCGCGGCCGGGATCGGGGCGGGACAGCTTACGGTCAACGAATGGTGCATTGCCGCGGGCGGTCACACCCGCACCGGGCTTGAGGACAATGTCCGGCTTGACCGCGACCGGCTGGCGCCCTCCAACGCCGCTCTGGTTGCGCGCGCCGTGGCGCTCTGCGAGAAATATGAGCGCCCCGTGGCGGGCTGGCGCGAGGCGCGCGAGATCCTCGATGTGCCGCTGAAGATGGGCTGACATGGCGGTTTCGCCTTTCGACAGTGCGATCTTCGGCACGCTCTATGGGGATCCCGAGATCGCCCCGCTTTTTTCCGATGCAGCCTCTCTGCGCGCGATGATGCGCGCCGAGGCCGCCCTTGCCCAAGCCCAGGCCGGGCTTGGCATGATCCCGCAAGATGCCGCCGACGCCATTTCCGAGGCGGCTGAGACCGGTCTGCTCGACCCGTCCGCCCTGGCCGCAGGCACGGCGCGCGACGGCGTGCCGGTGCCGGCTTTCGTCACCGCCTTTCGCGCGATCCTGCCGGAGGCGGCGGCGACCTGGCTGCATTTTGGGGCCACCAGTCAGGACATTCTCGACACCGCCCTGGTCCTGCAGCTGCGCGATCTGCTCGACCTGCTGGACCCCCGCCTTGCCGATCTGCTCTCGGCGCTTGCCGATCAGGCCGAAGCGCATCGCAACACGGTCATGGCCGCCCGCACCCGGGCGCAGATCGCAACGCCAACCCTGCTGGGGGCGCGGGTCGCGGTCTGGGGGGCGCCGGTGCTGCGCCAGCGCGACCGGCTGGCCGAGCTGCGGCCGCGGCTTCTGCAGGTCAGCCTGGCAGGCGCCTCCGGCACTTTGGCATCGATGGGGCAGCATGGTCCGGCGGTGGCCCGGGCAATGGCCGATCGTCTTGGCCTTGCCTATGATCCGATCCCCTGGAACGCTGCGCGCGACACCATCGCAGAGCTCGGCAGCTGGCTCACGAGCCTAACCGGATCGATGGCCAAGATCGGCGCAGATCTGATCCTTCTGGGTCAAACCGAGCTGCGCGAGCTGCGCGCCGGCGCCGCCGGCGGTTCTTCGACCATGCCGCATAAAACCAACCCGGTCGGACCCGAAACCCTGGTTGCGCTGGGGCGCGCGGCGCCGGGGCATCTGGCGAGCTTGCACCAGGCGCTGATCCATGCGGGCGACCGGGACGGTGCGGCATGGGCCGCGGAATGGCAGGCACTGCCGCCGCTCTGTCTGGCGGCCGGTGCGGCGACCCGGCATGCGCGCGCGCTGGTCGAGACGCTCGAGGCCGATCCCGTGCGCATGGCGCGCAGCATGGAGGACACGCACGGGCTGATGATGGCCGAAGCGGCGAGCTTTGCGCTGGCCGCCCACATGCCGCGGCCCGAGGCCCAGGCCCTGGTCAAGCATGCCTGCAAGGAGGCCGCTTCATCCGGCCGGCCGCTGCGGGCGGTGCTCTCTGAAAAGACCGACGCACCGCTCGACTGGGAGGCTGTCTTCGACCCTGCCCGCTATACCGGCATGGCGCCGGAGATCATCGACGCCTTCCTCGCCCAATCCCGCCCCAAACCGCGCTGACACATGCAGCGCCTGAACAGGCCGCACGCGCCGCCGCCGCGCGCCCTTCCACCTTCTTCTTGGCAAAAATACTCTCAGCGCGGCCGCCTCGGCAGCGTCGCCGTGACGCGCTCCTGGCCCCGCAACGCCGCCCGAACCGGGCCTAAAACTTCTCGACCCAAGGGCGCAGTGTCAGCTCATTGGTCCAGACCGACCGATGCTGCCGCACCAGCCCCAGATAGGCCTTGGCAGTCTCATCGGGGTCCAGC
>JBCDDO010000167.1:0-6698 GCA_039180245.1 Pseudomonadota bacterium
CGCTTCTTCCCACCAGTCGCGCCCGGCCAGCGCCCGGCGCAGCGGTGTGTCGGTTTGACTGGGCGCGCAGGCGATGTAGCGCACAGCCTCGGCCCGGCTCTCTCCCGACAGATCGCGCAAATAGTCAAGCCCACGCGCAACACTGAACGGCTGCCCCGCCGCGCTGGCAAAGTTCGGCTCCAGATCTGTCCAAACCGCGCCATCCCAGCCCGTCTGCCGGCACCAGGCCGCCACCGCCGCGCGGATCGGGGCAAGGCGCCCGGCCGTTGCGCCGCTGCGCAGGCAGACCAAACCTATGCGCCCAAGCGGGGCGCGCTCGCGCTGCGCAAGATCTGTCGCGGCCTCCTCGATTTCATGCCTGCGCGAGCGGATCGCGTGGGTTGCGCAATCGACACCGTCGACAGGGTCCAGGCACACAACCAGCCCATGCTTGCGCTTGGCGGAAATGCGCGAGAACTCCATCGGCAAGGCTGGTCCGGCCTTCATGGCCCAACCCCCCTCAACATGGGGGGCCAGGCAGTCGAGATCCCAAATCAGCGAGCCATAGCCCAGCACGGCGATCATCGCAGACCTCCGATCGACACGCGGGCTCTCGCGGCCCGTCGGGTCAGATCTGGTCGACCAGAACCTCGCCCAGCGACACAACTGCTTCGCCCGGGCTTTCCTCAAGGTTCAAGATCTTCAAAACGCCATCTTCAACCAACATGGAATAGCGCTGCGAGCGGCCGAGCAGCCCAACCGGCGGGGCATCGAAGCTCAACCCCAGCGCCTTGGTAAAGGCGCCATCGGCATCGGCCAGCATCGTGATCCCGGCATCGGACGCGCCGGTCGAGCTGCCCCAGGCCTGCATCACGAAGGGATCGTTGACCGACAGACAGGCAATCTCATCGATGCCCTTTGCGCTCAATGCGGCGGCGGCCTTCACGTAGCTTGGCACATGGGTGTTGGTGCAGGTGCCAGTATAAGCGCCCGGAACTGCGAAAAGAACGACGCGGCGTCCGGAGAAAAGCCCCTCGGTCGGCACAGGTTCGGGTCCATGCGCCCCAAGCTTGAGCAAAACGGCAGACGGCAGTGCCTCGCCCACAGAAATCGCCATTGCATCCCTCCTCATAGGTTGCGTCGTTTTGAGCTGCTGACTATAGCCTCGCGCGCAGAAGAGGCCAGAGGTAGCGGCGCGGAGGACACCCAGATGGAGCGGATCTTGATCCTTGGCGCAGGCCAAGCCGGCGCGAGCCTTGCGGCCCG
This sequence comes from Pseudomonadota bacterium, assembly GCA_039180245.1. Classification (GTDB taxonomy): domain Bacteria; phylum Pseudomonadota; class Alphaproteobacteria; order Rhodobacterales; family Rhodobacteraceae; genus J013. The sequence continues at coordinate 1,246 of JBCDDO010000167.1, forward strand.
TCTGCGCGCGCAGGGCCATACCGGGCCGGTCACGCTGATCGGCGCCGAGACCAGTGCCCCCTATCAACGCCCGCCGCTTTCAAAGGCCTATCTTCTGGGCGAGATGTCGCAAGAGCGGTTGCTGCTGCGGGCCCCGGGCTTCTGGCCCGATCAGGACATCGGGCTGCTCACCGGGTTGCGGGCAACCACCATCGACCGGAAGGCGCAAACCGTGTCGTTGTCGGATGGTCAGTACCTGCCCTATGACCGGCTGGCGCTGACGACGGGCGCGCGGCCGCGGCATTTGCCCAAGGATGCGGGCGGCGCGCTGGGCGGGGTTTACAGCGTGCGCAGCCTGGCCGACATCGACACCCTGCGCAGCGAGGCCAGGCCGGGACGCCGGGCGCTGATCCTGGGTGGCGGCTATATCGGGCTGGAAGCCGCGGCTGTGCTGCGCAAGCTGGATCTGGAGGTGAGCCTGGTGGAGGCCGCACCCCGCATTCTGGGCCGCGTCGCCTCGGCCGAAACTGCAGACTGGTTCCGCGCCCTGCACTTAAAGCATGGCGTGGAGATCCACGAAGGCACCCGGCTTGACCATCTGGTCGAGCGCAATGGACGGGTATCGGCGGCGCGGCTGGAGGATGGCCGCGAGATCCCGTGCGACCTTGCGGTGATCGGCATCGGGGTGGATCCCGACATCGAGCTGGCCGAGGCGGCGGGACTTTACGTCGACAATGGCATTGTGGTGGATGGGGCCGGGCGCAGCTCGGACCCGAAGATCTTTGCCGCCGGCGATTGCGCCTCTTTTCCGTGGCGGCGTCGTCGGATTCGGCTGGAATCGGTGCAAAACGCCATCGAACAAGCCGAGGCCGTGGCCGATGCGATGCTGGGCAAAGAGGTCGCCTATGACCCGATGCCCTGGTTCTGGTCCGACCAATACGACGTCAAACTCCAGATTGCGGGCCTCAATCAGGGTCATGACCAAATCGTCACCCGACCCGGCGCCCGCCCGGGAACGATGTCGGTCTGGTATTTTGCCAATGGCGCGCTGATCGCAGTCGACGCGATGAACGACCCCAGGGCCTACATGACCGGCAAACGCTGGCTGGAGGCGGGGCAGAGCCCCGACCCGGCCCGGCTGGCCGACCCGGAACAAGACCTAAAGACAGCATTGTGACAGGATTGTCTGGCGTTTGCGGACAATAAATCCGCGCTTTTCAACCTTTACGCATGCGCGGGCGGGGCCATATCTGCCCTATAAACCTCGTGACAGGAGAGACACATGCGCCTGACCCTTGCCGCGGCCATCTTCAGCCTCGCAGTGCCGGCCTATGCAGACACGTTTGTGCCCGATCCGGGCCATACCGAGATCCTGGTGGCCTGGAACCATGCCGGCTTCTCGATCCAGACTGCCAAATTCCATCAGGTTGAGGGCACGCTGGAGCTCGACCAGGAGGATGTCGAGGCGGCCAAGGCTGAGTTCACCGTCGCTGTGAGCAGCATTGACACCGGTGTCGAAGCGTTGGACGGCCATTTGCAGTCGGGCGATTTCTTCGATGCCTCGAACCACCCCAGCGTGACCTTCGTGTCCACCGGCATCGAGATGACCGGCGAGAAAACCGCCAAGATCACCGGCGATCTGACCATCAAGGACGTGACCAACCCGGTCACCTTCGATGTCGTCATCCACAATATCGGCGCGCATCCGGTCGGCCAGTTCTTTGACTATTACAAAGGCGAATGGCTCGGCATGACAGCGACCGCGACCATCAAACGCTCCGAATGGGGCATGGCCGCCATGGTCCCGGTCGGCTCCGACGAGATCGAGATCACCATCAATTCGGAGATGAAGGCGCAGTGAGCGTCGGCGCACTCTGCGCCGGGCGCACCCGCAACAGGGTGATCGCCGTTTCCCCATAGCGCCGCTGATCGAGCGGATCCGCCCAATCGGGCGGATCCTGAATGTCGGCCTCTTCCCAGACGATCAGCGCCGCGGGGGCCAGCCAGCCGCCCGCATGCGCCGAGGCAAGCGCCGCAGCGCCCAGGCCATGCCCGTAGGGCGGATCCAGAAAGACCAGATCAAACGGCGCGCCGCGGCAGGGCCCCAGATACGTGGCGTCGCGGCGCCAGATCTTCACCTGCCCGGTCAGACCCAGCGTCTCGGCATTTCGCCGGATCAGGCCACGCGCCACGGATCCGTCATCGATGAAGACCGCCATTGCCGCGCCGCGCGACAGCGCCTCAAGACCCAGCGCGCCGGTGCCGGCAAAAAGATCGAGCACGCGACAGGTTTCGGGCGGTGGCGGCGCGCGAAACCCGCCATGGGCCAAAAGGTTGAAGAGCGCCTCGCGCACCCGGTCCGAGGTGGGGCGCAATCGGGCCGCGGGGTCGCCCGGCCCTGGATCGGCCAGCTTTGCACCGCGAAACCGTCCGCCGACAATCCGCATCAGCCTCTCCTCGGGACCGGCGGGGCCTTATGGTCGGTCGGTGGGGGCGGCATGGCAGCGGTCACTTCGGCGCCTGTCTCACAGCACAGCGTCGAGCGCATCGATCAGCCGCGCGACCTCATCTTCATGGGTGTAATGCGTGAAGCTCAGCCGAAGCACGCCGTGATCGGGATCGACCCCCATGGCGCGCAACACCCGAACGGCGTAGAAATCGCCGCCTCCGGCCATGATGCCATGCGGCGCGAGCGCTGCGGCAAGCTCGATCCCGGGCCGAGGATGCGCGATCGCGACCGTCGGAGCGCGGCCCTGGGCGGCCTCTGGGCCCAGGATCCGCATTCCGTTGCGCCCCCGCAGCGCCGCCAGGAGAGGTTCGAGCAGGGCCTCCTCTCGCCCGCGCATGAGGTCATGCACCGCCGCGCCCCGTTCGGCAGGGCCCGCCGCCCCGGCGATATGGCGGGCATAGAGTGCGTCGACATAGTCGGCCATGCCCGCGCAGGCGGCGATCTGGGCATGGTCGGGCCCGGCCGGCGTGAACCGCTTCTCCCGCGCGCCGGCATTGAAGAAATGTCCCTGGTTGGGCAAGCGGTCGGCCAGAGCCCGGCGCACGACCATGATGCCCTGATGCGGCCCATAGGTCTTGTAGCTGGAGAATAAGTAGATGTCCGCACCCAGCGCCGCGACATCGGGAAAACCATGCGGCGCGTAGGAGACGCCATCGACGCAGACCACGGCACCCGCTTCATGTGCCATAGCAGAGATGGCAGCAACATCGTTGATTTCGCCGACAATGTTCGAGCAGTGTGGAAAGGCGACCAGCGCCACCTTCGCATCGAGCAGCGCTGCCAGATCGGCCGGGTCGAGATGACCGGTCTCGGGATTAACCCGCCATTCGCGGATCTCGATCCCCACCTCGGCCAACCGCCGCCACGCGCCGGAATTGGCCTCATGATCCTGGTCGGTGACGATGATCGCCGCCCCTGCCGGCAGCATCTGGGCAAAGGCCCGGGCCAAAACATAGGTGTTTTGCGTGGTCGAGGGTCCGAAGGAGAGCTCATCCGCCTCCACATTGAGCAGCGCCGAGAGCCGGCTGCGCGCCTCGTCCATCTCCGCTCCTCCGGCGGCCGAGGCGGCATAGGGCGCATAGGGTTGCACCTTTCGGGAGGTGTAGAATCGGGTGAGCCGGTCGATGACCTGGCGGCAGGCATAGGACCCGCCGGCATTCTCGAAAAACGCCTGGCCCGCCAGGCTGGGCTCGGCAAAGGCCGGGAATTGCGCGCGCACAAAACTGGCGTCAAGCATCACATCTGCTCCCAAAACTCGCGCAGCAGCGCTTCGGTCGCGGCCGGATGGGTGACCGGGCTGAGATGCCCGGCCCCGGCAAGCGTCGCGCGCCGCGACTGCGGAACATGCCGGTGGATCAGATCGCATACCGCGGTGGCCGGCGGCTGCGTCAGCGCGCCCGACACGACCATGACCGGCATGGTCAGCGCGTCCAGATCCGCAAGCGTCACCTGGCCCGGCGGGGTGCCGGTGACCATCGCGAAATCGGCCGACAGATGGCGCAAACACTGCGCGGCATAGTCCTGGCCCTTGGCATCCATGCTGTCGAACTTGCCCTGCATGCCCCAGGCCTCCATGAAGGCCCGGGCGCCGGCATGATAATCGCCCCGCGCAATCGCTGGCATCATATCGACCATCGTCGCCTCATTGGCCGCAAAGGCCGCGGGATCGGCATCGCGCAACAGGTGGAACCAAACCGGTTCGATCAAGGTAAGGCTTGCCACCAGATCCGGCGCCTCCAGCGCCAGCCGTCCCAGCACCGCAGCGCCCAGCGACAGGCCCACCAGATGCACCGGTTCCTCGGCGGCCTGGGCCAAGGCCCGACAGCCCGCCACGGCATGGCGTTGCAGCGACGCGCCCTCAGGCGGCGGGTCGGAGCGGCCATGGGCCGGCATGTCCGGCGCCAAAACGTGGAACTCCGGGCTCAGCGCCTCGATCACCGGTTTCCACAGCCCCGAATGCGCCAGTGAACAATGGGCCAGCATCACCGGCGGTCCGTTGCCCGCGGCGCGCCAGTGAAAGCTGTGGCCGGCGACGGCCAGCTCTGGCATCAGAGGCGGCCCGCCAGATGCGCATCGAGCTGGTCGAACCGGTCTTGCCCCCAGAAGAGAGCATCACTGTCGACCACATAGGTCGGCCCGCCGAACACGCCGGCCTCCAACGCCATCTTGGTGTTTTTCTCATAGGTTTCGGCACCGCTGAGCATGCCGCTGTCGGCGAGGCTTTGATCGAGACCGTTCGCGCTCAAGATCTCGCGCAGCACCGCATCGTCGGCGATGTCGCGCTCCTCGGCCCAGCAGGCGCGCAGCACAGCATGGGTAAGCGCCCCGACATCATTGCCCGCCTCTTGCGCGGCGATGATCATGGCCGATGAGGGCACCGGATTGGCCGGCCAAAATGCGGGCTTGGGATTGACCGGCATGCCGGCCATCTTGGCACAGCGGGCGATGTCGATCAGACGGTGCGCCTGGCGGTTCGGGTGGCGCTTGGGCGGCGGGGGCGTGCCGACCGCCTCGAACACTTTCATGAGGTTCATCGGCCGGTAGGTGATCGTGGCCCCGTGCTTGGCGGCGATCTCTTCCAGCCCCATTCCGGCCAGATAGGTGTAGGGCGAGATGGTCACGAAGTAATAGTCGATATGCGCCATGGCCGGCCTCCATTTCCCTCAGGGCCCCTGCTTGAGCGCTGCCTGGCACCGGGGCCATCCTCTTACAGAGCAGTCCCGCAAAAAGCAGGCGCGTCCAGCCTTTGCAACCCCGCACTGGCCCGCGCGACCCGCGTATTGGTCGTCTTGCCCCGCCGTCACGCGGATCTTTGCACGCCCGTGCCTTTGCAACCATCACCGGGGGTGGTAAGCACCGCGCGATCCGGGAAGTTCACGACCGTCTTCAAGCCCATGAACCGGGGCGCGACCATCCTTGCCGAAACGGCGACGGACAAGCTCGGCACCTTCGAAGAGACCCCGCC
>JBCDDO010000168.1:0-6614 GCA_039180245.1 Pseudomonadota bacterium
ACACGCACCTGAGACTGCTGGGTGAAAACACGCAGGTTCTTGAGCGCGTGCGGCCAGCAGACGTTCAGGTCGAACGGGTCGATGTGCTCTTCGATGGTCTCACAAGTGGCGCTAATCTTCTTAGACAGCTCCTGATGGGGATGATGCGTCAACGTCACTGTCACTGAACGGAACCAGGTCCTTGCGATAACGTGACGGATGCGGTTTGAGACAGGAAGCACTGCAGCGGCAGAAACACTTCGCCCCTGGGGGCGCACCTGTACGTTCCTTCCCCGTCATTCATCCCCGCCTCGGTCTCGGCGGGGATGAATTTCATCACCCGCTGCAGCCCCTCGCCGGAGAGGTCGCGGAAGGGCACGCCCTTGACCATGATCCCCATCTTGTTGCTGTCGGGATAGACGAAGAGGTCCGACTCGACCATGCCGGACAAAGCCAGGTAGCGCAGCTCGGCATCCGAATTGTTCTCGATCTGAAAGGGGGTGCCGGTGCCGGCCTCGATATAGATCACATCCATGGGTTTGAGCGGGGTGTCCTCCTTGCCATAATGCAGCACGCCGGTGCCTTCGAGCACCAAGAAAAGCTCGTCATTGACATAATGGTAATGGCGCGGAAACGCCTTGGAATGCGGCGGCACCATGGTCAGGTTGATGCCGATCTGCTTGGTGCCCAGGGCCTTGCCGATCAGCGCCAGCTTTGCCTCGAACACGCCGTGGCGGTCGCGCGTGAGCACCAGATCGGGCGTGTCGATCACATCGGCAATATTGGTGACGGGAAGATCGGTCTTGGTCATTGTGCGGCTCCGTTAAATCAGACCCCCTGGATAGCGCGCGCTTTTGTCGGTGCGGTGACACTTGCGGGCTGATTTTTGGCTGGCGGAGCCCGAGCCCACATGGCAGGCACACCCAAACAACAGGCGACAGGGGAGGCTGCGCTGCACGGTGGGCCGATCGCATTTCCCGGCATGACAGTCGGGCTGCTCGGCGGGTCGTTCGATCCGCCCCATGCCGGGCATGTGCACATCACCAGGCAGGCTTTGGCGGCCTTTGGCCTGCACCGGGTGTGGTGGCTGGTCTCGCCCGGCAATCCGCTGAAACCCCAAGGGCCGGCGGCATTGACCCGGCGGGTGCGCGCGGCGCGGGCGGTGATCGACCATCCGCGTGTGGATGTGACGGATATCGAGGCGCGGCTCGGCACCCGCTACACCGCGCAGACGCTGCGTGCGCTCAAAGCCCGCTTTCCCGGCTTGCGTTTTGTGTGGCTGATGGGGGCTGACAATCTCGCACAATTCCATCGCTGGGAAAACTGGCAGGAGATCCTGCGCATGGTGCCGGTGGGGGTGCTGCCCCGGCCCGGAGCGCAGCTCGCCGCCGGTCTTTCACCTGCCGCCCGGGCATTTTCCGCCGCACGTCTGCCGGCATCTGGTGCCGCGGCACTGGCCAACGCCGCGCCGCCGGCTTGGGTGCTGGTGCATGGCGCGATGCGCGACATCTCCTCCAGCGCCATCCGGGCGCGGGGCGACTGGCAGCGCTGAGCGGGCGGCGCACTCTCGGGCGGTCGCGCAAAGGCCGTGGTCGCGCTAAGGGGGTGACAAAGAGACGAAATTCCGGCTAGGTGCCAAAGGCGGGGCGGGGCGATAGGAGCCGCATGGCACAGAGTGAAGAATGGCCCAGACCGCGTCCGGGCATGTCACGCCGGAGCTTTCTGACCGGTGCCGCAGCCTTGGTCCCGGTTGCCGCCTGCGCGGATGCGCCGGTCACAGCCCCCCTGCCCCCGGTGCGGCCGGCACCGGCCACCCAGCACACCAGCACCATCACGGCCGCCCCCGCCGCACGCATCGACCCGCTGCTTTCGGGCCGCAGCGGCTTTGCGCTGATGGATCTTGAGACCGGTCGGATGCTGGAGACAGAGGCTGCCGAGCAGCCCTTTCTGCCAGCCTCGGTCACCAAGATCCCCACCGCGCTTTACGCGCTGGAGACGCTTGGCCCCAGCCATCGCTTTGTCACCACGCTGATCGCCACTGGGCCGATCCGTGGCGGGGTGTTGGAGGGCGATCTGATCCTGCGCGGCGGCGGCGATCCGACATTGGACAGCGACGGCTTGGCCGAACTTGTCGGTCAGGCGAGGCGGGCCGGCATCCAGCGGGTCGCAGGCCGGTTCCTGACCGATGCGAGCGCGCTGCCCTTTGTTGCAAAGATCGATCCGGGCCAGCCGGTTCAGGCAGCCTATAACCCGACCGTGTCCGGGCTGAGCCTCAATTTCAACCGGGTGTTCTTTGAATGGAACCGGGCGCGCGCGCCGCAGCTCAGCCTCGAGGCCCGCGCGCGCGTGCACTCGCCTTCGGTGCAGCATGTCTCGGTCGCATCGGTGCCACGCAGCTGGCCGGTCTTTGCCTGGGAGGAAGCACCTGGCGGCGGCGAGCATTGGACCGTCTCGGCCGAGGCGATGCGCCGACGGGGTGGGCGATGGCTGCCGGTGCGCGACCCCGCCGCCTATGCGGGTGATGTGTTCCGCACCCTTGCAGCGACGGCTGGCCTGCAAGTGCCGCCCGCGCAACCGGCCCAGGCCGCCGCCCTGCCCGCGCTGGCCCAGCCGATCGGCCCGGCATCGCTGATGCCCCAGCCCCTGCCCCAGACCCTGCAGGGACAGGAAATCGCACGCTGGTCGAGCGCCGGGCTCACCGCGATCCTGCGCGGCATGCTGAAATTTTCGACCAATTTGACGGCCGAGATGGTGGGATTGACCGCCTCGGCCAAGCGCGGTCTGGTCCAGGGCGATCTGGCCGGCTCTGCGGCAACCATGCGCGATTGGGTGTCGGAATACTGCGCCCTGTCCACCCAGCCGGAATTTGCCAATCATTCGGGGCTGAGCGCGCAGACGATCCTGACCCCAGCCCAGACCGTGGCCATGCTGGCGGCCGAAGAGCGGCGCGCGCCCGGCCGCCTTGCCGGCCTGCTCAAACCCGTCCGGCTTCCCAAAACCGCACTGAACGGCGCGCCCCCGGTTGGCATGGCGGTGGCAAAGACCGGAACGCTTGCCTTTGCGCGCGGATTGGCGGGGTTCCTGACCACCGGCGACGGGCGACGGTTGGTTTTTGCAATCTATGCAACCGATCTTCAGGCCAGAGCGACGGCGCGGCTCGATCTCGACCGCCCCCGCGGCAGCCGCAGCTGGATCCGGCGTGCCCGCGCCCAGGAAACCAACATCCTTCTCAGCTGGCTGGCCCATTACAGTGCGGCCGGCTGAGCACATTCGGTCGCCAGACCCGCCATATAGCATCCTGCCCGACGCATGCTTTATGAGCCCCACGTGAGCTGGCAATCGCACCAGCTTGATGGGCTGGCCGCCTGAACGCGGCGGCGCAGCTTCGTCACAGGCCGGCGCGCGGCTCACTCCACGCCGTTATGCTCCATGCGCAGACCCTTGGCCGTGCGCGGCGCAAAGCCCAGCCATTGGCTGTGTTCGGGCTTTTCGCTGCCATCCTCATTGAGCGCGACCACCCCATCATTGGCGGCCTCGATCAGGTCGAGATAGGCGGCCTTCTCCGCCTCGCCCTTAAGCTGCCAGTCCAGAAACGCGGTGGAGAAATGGGCCAGGATGTTGTTCATCCGGACATTGTCCCAGACCGCATCGGCATAATGCTCGAAAGGCACGAAATCGAGCGTCTCCACCGGCGTCCAGCTTTCGGCAGGGGCGGGCATCGGTGCGGCGGCGTTGTGATTGGCATTCTCGAAGGTCAGCAGCCAGGCCGGCGCATTGACCGTTTCCTCATAGATCACCCGGATGCCGTTCTCATAATCCGACACATCATCGACCGAGCCCGCGACATAGAGGATCGGGCGGTCGATGCCGGCCAGCCCTGCGCCGTCCCAAAACCCAAAATGCCGGCCCCAGGGTCCGATCGACACAAAGGCACGGAACCGCGCATCCATCAGCGCGGCATGACTGTCAGTGCCGGCCAGATGCGCGCCCAAAAGACCCCGCGGCGCGCCCCAAGCCAAATCGACCGCGGCCTGGGTCACGCCGCCGCCGGCACTGATGATCGCGCCATAGCCGCCCATCGAATAGCCGATGATCGCGGCGCGCGAGGTGTCGGCGATGCCGTTCAGAAAGCTTGTTGGATCGGCGGCCATGCGCTCGATCTCGTCGAGCACGAAGCGGGTGTCGAGCGGCCGGTTGACCAGGGTCGAGCCGAAGGCCAGCCGGAAGTCATAGGTGCTGTCGGTGTGATCGATCGAGGCCACGACATAGCCCTTGGAGGCGAGGTTCTCGGCCACATGGCTCATCAGGAACCGGTTGCCCGGATAGCCATGGCTGACAATGATCACCGGCCAGGCGGTGCCGGTCATCGGGGCTGCGTCGCGCACCGCACGACCGTGCAGCGTGACCTCGGTGGCCCCGTCGCGCAGCTGCACGCCGTCATAGGGTGTGGGCGTGCCGGCTTCCGCCGCCGGATACCAGATCTCGACCGTGAGCGGGCGGTCATAGACCGGCATCGCCGCGTCGGTCACGTTCACGATGTCGATCTGCTCGGGATTGCTGAGCGTGAGTGTGCGCACCCCGATGGGCATCTCGCCATAGCTGGCAAGCGCCGGCGCGTCCGGGCGGATCGTGTCGATGCGGTTTTCGGCATGGGCCTGCATGCCCGGCAGTGCCATCGCAGCGGCTGCCAGTGTCAAGACCGCACATCTCAAAAGGGTCATCTGCGTTCTCCGGAGTCTCTCAGAGCAAAAGGCGCCTGTTTTGCGCCCCGAACGAAAAGGGCGGCCCAAGCCGGACCGCCCTTCATGCATTGCGATGCGGGTGGCCTCAGTTCATCACGGTCCCGGCCAGACGCCAGGACCCGTTGTCGATGACCGAGATGAACACCTCATCGGCGGCGACATGGTCGCCCGGGCCCATTTTGACGGCGTTGCCAGCGATCTCATCGGCAAAATCGAGCGTTTCCATCGCCGCAATGAAGCTCTCGCGGGTCAGGTCCGGCCCGGCCGCCTCAAGCCCGGCAACCATTATGGTGGCCGCCGAAATGCCCAGGAGCGCACCGGTTCCGGGGAACTCCTCACCCGTGGCTTCGGTGTAGCTTTTCACCCAGGCCGCGACTGCGGGATTGTCGAGCCGGGCTTCAAGGTCCTGCCAGCCCGCACCGGCATAGACATTGTCCATCACGCCATTTTTGGCCAGTGCCTTGGCAACGACGGTGTGAAAGCCGGCCGAGGAGAGCAGGAACTTCATGTTCTCAAGCCCCATCTTGTCGGCGGTCACGATCGCGGTGATCACCTGGCTCACGCCCAGCGCCAGACCGACCGTGTCGCAGCCCGCCTCGTTGAGCTTGGCGAGCGCGCCGGCAAAGTCTTTTTCATCGGGCTTGTGCGTGGTCTCGCCGACATAGTCGAGACCCCGCGCCGCGGCCTCATCGACGACGGCCTGCTGGATCTCGGTGCCGAAATCGGTGGGCAGGTACATTGCGCAGAATTTCGACGAGCCTTCGCTGTCGACCATAAAGCCCGTGGCTGCGCGCACCGCGTCGTAATAGCTCGCCGTGCCGGCGAATTTCCACGGCGCCGGCGGGTCGACCATCTGCCGCGCTGCGGTCAGCGGCGAGACATTGGGAATGCCCTTGGGTTCGAGAAGCTTGAACATCGCCAGGTTCATCGGCGTGCCAAGGCTGAGGAGCATCGCAAAGACCTGATCGCGGTTGACCAGCTTGTTGGCCGCCTGCACCGCCTTGGGCACCTGATAGCCGTGATCCTCGACGATATAGGTGATCTTGCGGCCATGGATGCCGCCGGCCTCGTTGATCTCATCGAAATAGAGCTGGGCGGCCTTGACCGCCGGCACCGAGAAGGGCGCAAAGATGCCCGACAGGTCATGCGCGCCGCCGATGCGGATCTCGTCATCGGTCACCCCGGGCGTGTCGGCCAGCGCCGGCGCTGCGGCAAAGGCAAGGGCCGCCGCAATCAAGCTGTATTTCATGATGTTCCTCCCTGATGGCGCCCCGCCGGGCGCAAAATGTTTGGGTGCCTCTGACATGCCAGTCCCCTGATACGTCAGTACATTGCGTCGATCAGCGCCTTGTGGCGCTTTTCCACAAAGCCGCGCTTGAGCTTCATGGTCGGCGTCAATTCGTCATCTTCGGCGGTCAGCAAGATGTCGATCAAGCGGAAATCCTTGATCTGTTCGACCCGCGCGAACTCCTTGTTGACCTCGGCCACCACCCCGCCGATCAGCTCGACCACCTCTTCGGCCCGGGTCAGCGACGCGAAATCTGAATAGGGGATCTGCCGATCCTGCGCAAACTTCTCGACATTTTCCTGATCGATCATGATCAGGCAGCTCAGATACTTGCGCTTGTCCCCGATGATCACCGCATCCGAGATATAGGGCGAGAATTTCAGCCGGCTTTCGATCTCGGCCGGGGTGATGTTCTTGCCGCCGGCAGTGATGATGATGTCTTTCTTCCGCCCGGTGATGGTCAGGCATTGATGATTGTCCATCCGCCCGACATCGCCGGTATGCAGCCAGCCATCGGTGGTGATCGTCTCTTCGGTCTTCTCGGGCTTGTTCCAATAGCCTTTGAAGATGTTGGGGCCGCGCACCAGGATCTCGCCATCGGCCGC
>JBCDDO010000169.1:0-6611 GCA_039180245.1 Pseudomonadota bacterium
CTGGCGGGCTATTACGGCGGCTGGATGGACGAGATCCTGATGCGGGTGACGGAGGTGTTTCAAACCATCCCGTCCTTCGTCTTCGCGATCTTGCTGGTGGCGATCATGTCGCCCTCGATCCAGTCGATCATTATCGCCATCGCCGTCGTCTCCTGGCCGCCCCTGGCCCGGCTGGTGCGGGGCGAGTTCTTGTCGATGCGCAACCGCGAATTTGTGCAGGCCAATGTGCTGATGGGCATGCCGGACTGGAAGATCATCATCGTCCAGATCCTGCCCAACTGCCTGTCGCCGATTATCGTGGCAGGCTCGCTGCTGGTGGCCACGGCAATCTTGATTGAATCGGCGCTGTCCTTCCTGGGCCTGGGCGATCCCAATGTGATGAGCTGGGGGTTTCAGGTGGGTGCCGGGCGCTCGGTCCTGCGCCGGGCCTGGTGGATCTGCACCTTCCCCGGCATCGCCATTCTGCTCACGGTGCTGGCGATCAATCTGGTGGGTAAGGGGCTCAACGATGCGCTGAACCCCAGATTGCGGGAGCGGTCGGGATGAGCCTTGTCGACATCAGAGGCCTGCATGTCAGTCTGCCCGAGGGCGCCGACCGCCCCTATGCGGTTGAGGATCTCTCGCTTGAGATCGCCACCGGCGAGATCGTCTGCGTGGTGGGCGAGTCGGGCTCCGGCAAATCGATCTCGGCCCGGGCGATGATGGGACTTTTGCCCGAGCCAAAGGTGCGCGCAACGGCCGGTGAGATCATCTTCGAGGGCAAGGATCTTCTGCAAATGCCGCGTCCGGATCGGCGGGCGCTGGCGGGCGAAAAGCTCTCGATGATCTTTCAGGAGCCGATGACCGCGCTCAACCCGCTGATGAGCGTGGGCCGGCAGATCGAGGAAGTGCTGATCGTGCACACGACGCTCAGCCCGGCAGAACGGCGCGCGCGCGTGATCACGCTGCTCGAAGAGGTGCACCTGCCCGACCCGCCGCGGATCATCGCGAGCTACCCGCATGAGCTTTCCGGTGGGCAACGCCAACGCGCGATGATCGCCATGGCGCTGATCATGGACCCAAAGCTGCTGGTGGCCGATGAGCCGACCACCGCGCTCGACGTCACCACCCAGGCCCAGATCCTCAAGCTGATCCGCGATTTGCAGGACCGGCATGGCACCGGCGTGATGTTCATCACCCATGATTTCGGCGTCGTGGCTGAGATCGCGCATAGAATTGTGGTGATGCAGCACGGACGCACGGTCGAGGCAGGGCCGGCGGACGAGATCCTCACCTCCCCGCAAGAGCCCTACACAAGGGCGCTGATCCGCGCGATCCCGAGCCTGACGCCAAAGCCCCGGCGGGTGTCCAACGAACGCCGCGTGCTGACGGTGGACAAGCTTGAAAAAACCTACCGCTCGCGCGCCCTTTTGGGCAAAGGCCACGCCGTCGCCGCCGCCAAGGACGTGGCCTTCACCCTCAACCGGGGCGAGACGATCGGGGTGGTGGGCGAATCAGGCTCCGGCAAGTCCACCGTGGCCAAGATGCTGGTGCGGCTGCTTTCACCCGATGCCGGCCAGATCGATCTCGACGGGATCGACATAGCACTTCTCAGCCGCCGCCAGCTCCTCACCCATCGCTCCAAAATCCAGATGGTCTTTCAGGATCCCTACGCCTCGCTCAACCCGCGCCGCAAGGTGGGCGATATCATCGCCGAAGGGCCGATCACCCGCGGCCAGCCCGCTGCCAAGGCGCGGGCGCGCACGCAGGAATTGCTGGGCTTGGTGGGGCTGAAACCCGAAGCGGCGGACCGGTTTCCGCATGAGTTTTCCGGCGGTCAGCGGCAGCGCATCGGCCTGGCCCGGGCCTTGGCGATGGAGCCCGAGGTGCTGGTCGCCGACGAACCGGTCTCTGCCCTCGACGTTTCGGTGCAGGCCCAGGTGCTCGATCTTTTGACCGAGATCCGCGACCGGCTCGGCCTCTCGGTCGTCTTCATCACCCATGATCTGCGCGTCGCCGCCCAAGTCTGCGACACCATTGTCGTCATGTCCAAGGGCGAGATTGTCGAGCATGGCGATGTCGCGGAGGTGTTTGCCAACCCACAGCACAGCTACACACGCGAATTGCTTGCCTCGATCCCCGGACGGGATTGGGTGATCCCGGATCTGACCGACACCCCAATGGATGTGGCATTGAACCAATGAGTGAGGCTGACTGGACCGCCTGTTTGACCGAACAGGGCATTGAGCCGGCAGAGATTTCGAGCGCGCAGCAGGCCGCGCAGGAGCTTGCCGCGCAGATCGAGACGCTGAGCACGGATCCGTTCACCTCGGTCGATCCCGCAAGCCATCAGGTGGCGCTGGCGCGGCAAGTCAGCCTTGATTCCTTTGTTGCCAATGATGTCGCAGCCCCGGCTTCTTCCGATGACGCGCCCAGAACGATCGAGGAGATGGCCGCGGCGCTCAGCAGCGGGGCGATCAGCGCGGTGGAGCTCGCCGAGCAGGGGCTGGCGCGCCTGGCGCAGGGCCATGCATCGCTCAATATCCTTGCGCGGGCCGAGACCGAAAGCGCGCTCGCCCATGCCCGGGCCGCCGATGCACGGATCGCCGCGTTGAAATCGCTGGGCGACCGCCCGCCCCCGCTGATGGGCATTCCCACGGCGCATAAGGATCTATACATGCGGGCGGGCTGGCTGATGGAGGCCGGCAGCGCGATTCTCAAAGGCAACCGGGCCAGTATCACCTCCTCGGCCGTCACCGCGCTCGACCGGGCCGGGATGACCGATCTGGGCCGGGTCAACACGGTGGAATTCGCGCTTGGCCCGGATGGGCGCAATGTCCACACCGGCGATGTGCGTAACCCTTGGGACCCGACGCGGGTGACCGGGGGCTCCTCATCGGCCTCCGGCGCCGCGGTGGCCTCTGGCGCGGTGCCGGCCGCGCTCGGCTCGGATACCGGCGGGTCGGTGCGGCTGCCGGCCGCTGCGTGCGGCGTGGTCGGCGTCAAGCCCACCGCTGGGCTGATCGGGCGCAGCGGGGTCTGGCCGCTTTCAGGCTCGCTCGACACGGTGGGGCCGCTGACCCAGACGGTCCGGGATGCCGCGCTGATGCTGCAGGCGATGTCCGGGCCGGACCCGTTGGACCCGCAATCTGTCACCCGTCCGCCCAAAGATCTGTTGGCGGGTATCGAGGGGGGAGTGCACGGCGCCCGGGTGGCCCTGATCATGCGGCCGTTTTTCGACCCGGTGACGCCAGAGATCGGCGCGGCGGTCGAGGCGGCTGCCGCACTTCTCGCCGGCGAAGGCGCAGAACTGCGCCAGGTCGATCTGCCGGAGCTTGGCATCCTCAACCAGCTCAACATCGCGATCACCAATGCCGAGGGCGCAACCCAGCACAGCCCCTTCATGGCGACGCGCGCGGCCGAATATGGCCGCGAGACGCTGGGCCGGCTGATGTCGGGGCTGTTCTTGCCGGCCACCACCTATCTGGCCGCGCAGACGCGCCGTGCCGCCTGGCTCGACTGGGTGCTGGAGAAAGCCTTTGGCGACAACCAGATTCTAATGACCCCGGTCTGGCCCTGCGATCCGCCGCTCATCGCCGGCGACACTGCCGAGAGCTATCACGCAAGGGTGCAGTTCCTCGGCCATTGCACGCGGCCCTTCAACTATCTGGGCCTGCCGTCGGTGGTGCTGCCCTGCGCGCTCAGCGCGGCCGGCTTGCCGATTGCCATGCAGCTGATCGGACGGCCTTTCTTCGAAGACACGCTGTTGCGCACAGCCCGGGCCTATGAGCGCGCGCGGGCGTTCCGCGAGGACCATCGCCCGGCTGTGTTGGTTTAAGGCATCTCAAACGGCGCGGGGTCGAGGAACCGTCGCACGACATTTTCCATCATCGTCGAGACCGGGTTGGCAAAATTCGCCACCGGCAGGCTTCCGCAAAAAGTGATCGAGCCGGTCGAGAACACCGCGCCACCGGCCGGGGTCTCAAAAAACACGATCTCGGCGCGGATGAGATCCTCCGGCGGCTCGCCGGGCAGGGTTTTCAGATGGGTGAGCTGTTCTTCATGAACCAGGATGAACCGCTCCGAATGCGCCTCTGACCGTGCAAGGATCAGCGCATGGTCGGGCGTGCCCAGCAACGTGTCGGCCCGGTCGAGCTCAAACCCCGCCGCACCGCCGCCGGACAGGCCGAAATCGCCCAGGATCTCGCCCTTGAGCCCCGCAAAAACCCAGGCCGCGCGGGGATCTTGGGCCGCCGGGCGCAACCGGTAATACGAGCCCTCGAATGTGCCTTGTGCCGAAAACCCCACCCCGGCCAGCGCCTGCGGAGGGCGGCCCTGGCGCCGCCACAACCCGCCATAGGCCCCGTCAAAAGCATTGAAATACTCGCCCGGTTCCGAGGCCCAGGCGCGAATGCCGCCCTCGCCGCGGCGGATCTCGATCACATGCGGCGCTTGGGGATGGCGGGCAACGCGCCAATAAAACCCGTTTCCGCCCAGATAGCACAGCCGCCCGCCCGCATTGCGATAGGTCAGCAAGGCGTCCAGCGTGGCCTCGGTGTGGTATTCGGGATGCGAGCCGGTCAACAGGCAGCGATAGGGCGCAATCAGCGCCGCCCCTTCCGCATCGAGCTCGTGATCGGTGACGATGTCGTAGGTGATGCCCTTGGCCTCGAGCCAGGAAATCAGATGCATGTCGGCAGAAAAATGCCGCAGGCCGGACCCGTGCGGGTCGTTTTGATTCATATAGCCCGGGCGCAAGGTCATCAGTGGACGCAGCAGCGAAGCATGGCAAATGCCCGAGCCGTCGGAATGCTCGTTATAGGTCGAAAATCCGTATTCGGGGTGATCGGAGGGGAAGAGCGGCTCCATCCCCAGCGCGGCGGCCCGATCCCGGTAGCTGTCGTCGAAATCCGGCCGGTCGAAATTGACATAGACCGCGTAGGTGAAGCTGGGCATCAGCACGCAAAGATCGGCCGTGCGCGTGCCCTTGGGAGGCGGCACAAAGAAGGTGATGCTGTCGGTCTGCGCGCCGCTCGCCAGCCGCATCGCATAAATGCCCGAGCGCAGATCGGCCGGGAGGGTGAAAGTGAAATCCGTCTCCCACCCGCAATCGGCCAGATCGGTGTCGTGAAAATGGATCGCGCCATACTGTTCGGGCGCATGCCGCCAGCAGGTCTCGCGGCCCGTCCAGCCGCTGCCGGTCATCGCCCGTGCCGGCATGTTGACGATGCGCCCATGCGCCGCGTGCGGCCCGGTATCGGTCAGCGTCAGCGTGGAGATGCCGTGGGAAAAATCCCAGGCCGCGCAGAGCGTGTCACCCACCCGGATCTCGGGCGCCTCGATCTTGCCGTTGAAAAAGCCGCGCATCCGCCCGTCCGTGCCGCGACCCAGTGCGGCCAGATGCCATTGGGCGGGCAAGTCGGGCACAGCGCCGGGCGGCAGGGCGACCTGCGCAAAAACCGACGTTGCGCTGCCAAACTCGGGACGGAGATCCTCAAAGCCCAGGCTCAGATGGCCCGCCTCGCGGTCCCAGCACATCCAGAGCCGTGACCAGCGACGCAGCGGCACGGTCTGGTCGCTGCGCAACGTGACGGCGCGGTCAGCCCCATCTGCGCTCGGGCCCCATGCAAGCTGCGCCAGCGCCCGACCATCGGCATCAAGTCCAAGCGCGATCCCCTGGCCGGTTGCCGGATCGAAGGCCGAGAAAACCGCGCGATCCGCGCCGACCACGAGGGTTGGCCAGATCTTGGCCGAGATCGTGACCGGCCCTGGCGGCAACGCAACCGCCGGCAGAACCGCGTAAGACCCAACATCGTGCCGCTTGGGCCGCGCGGCAAAACGGGTGGTAAAGACATGGCCCAGATCCTCCTCGATCCGTCCGGGCCCATCGGGGTTCGGGTCGGCCGAAACCAGGCGCATCAGCCGCGCCTCGCAGGGTGCGTCGTCCTTGCAGGAGATCTGGAAGGCGAGCGTTTCGCCAGGGCGGGCGCTCAGGCGGTCGGCATATCCGGTAAGGGGCAGAATGGCAGGCTTCCTTGTGCAAAGAGCTCACCCGCCAACATGAACCATCTCGCCACCTGCATACAACGCGGCATTGCCCGCCGGGCTATGCCCCCGGCACCAGCTTGAGATCAAATTCGGCACGCAGATAGGGCTCGGTCACCGTGCCGCTCAACGCATAGCCATCGGGAAAACTCTCCGGCGGGCATTCGACATAGTGCATCACCAGATCGCTGCGCACGCCAAAGACGGTGTCTTCGTCGAGATAGGGATCGTCATCGGGGAAGATCTCGGTGACCAGCGGGCGGTATCCGTGCGCTTTGACGATGTAATGCAGATGCGAGGGCCGCCAGGGATGCCGCCCGGTGGCGTTGAGGATACCGCCGACCGGCCCATCGGTGGGCACGGTGTAGCTGACCGGGCGCACGGTGGTGAAGCCGTAGCGGCCATCGGCCCCCGTGGTTTGCAGGCCGTGGAAGGAATAGGTCTCTTGCTCGGGGTCCTGGCTGGAGTAAAGCCCGTTGGGCGCGGTCTGCCAAATGTCGAGCTCGGCACCCTCGACCGGCGTTCCATCGGGCGCGGTCACCCGTCCACAGGCCAACAGCACCCTACCTTCGAAATCGCGCTTCATA
>JBCDDO010000170.1:0-6565 GCA_039180245.1 Pseudomonadota bacterium
CTGCTCGACTGAGCGGCGCCAATCGCTGCGTCGGGCCAGCTGCGCGCCCCGGTAACCCTGATGCGCGGCCGCGGTCTTGAGTGTCGATATAGGTCTTGACGGTCACCCAAACGAAGGGGTGGCAGCGATGCAGGATCTTGTCGCGCTCGGCCGGATCCAGAAGCAGGGCCTGCTCGTCGCGCAGCACTTCGGAAAACCCGATCAGAAACCGTTCGACAAAGCGGATGATCTGGCCGCCTTCCTGCATCGATCCGGGGGTCTTGTTCAGCACCGCTTCCTGCATCACGAATTCGATCTGCTCGCGCAGAATGCGAACCGTGCTGTCGGGGATTGCGCTGTCGCCACGGGTTTCCGCATTGAGGTGGTAAAACACCGCCGCCCGGCAGAGATGAAGCTCGTAAAGGCCTTCTGGTGTGCTGAAATCCTCAATGTTCTGCGCCGCCGCTGGCAGCCCTGGCAGCAAAAGCGCAAGGCAGAGCCCAGCCATGCGCAATCGTGCCCTCATAAGACGGCCCCGGTGACGTCGGGCGTGGCCACGGGGCGCTCCGTCAGGTTGCGCGCCAGCGCCTCTTCGATCAGCTGCATAAAATCCGCTTCTGTTTCGGTCCGTGCGATCTCATCGGCCGAGACCGAGACGCCCCAGCCATCGGCAATGGCACGGTAAAGCGGCCGGCGGTGGGCAAGCAGCTCGCCAAAACCCCATCGGATGAAGGCATCCGGATCGACCGCGGTTTCTGCAAGTCCGGTTTCAGCCAGATAGCGCTGCCAGCGGCTGCGCAGAAAATCCTCACGGTAATACATCGGCTTTGGGGCGCGGTCGAACCGGGCGCGCAGCGCGTCCTCATGCGCTTCGGTCCCCTCGATCAGCACCAACAGCATTGAGCGGGACATGGCCGAGAGCACCGGGTCATCGGGATCGGACGGATCGACGATCTCGCAGATCGAGCCGGAGGTGTCACAGATGAAATGGGCGTAGTCGTAAAGATCGTTTGCCCGGTCAATGAAATGAAGTGTGTCCTGCATGGCCGCGATCTCGGCGGCGCGGTGCAGGCGCTGGCGGCGGATATACTCTTCAAACGCGATCCCCCCAAGCGACGGATCGCCCGGTTTGCCCAACCAGTGCGACAGTGGCGCGAGATTGTGAAAGGACAGGTTTGAGCCGATATAGATCGAGTCTGTGCGCAGCATCTCGCGCAGCACCGGCACGTTCATCGCCTCGCGCTTGAAATCATCGGTGATCGCCTCGCCCAGATACCGCGTGCCGATGCGGTAATCGACCGAGTAGTGGAACCAATCGCCGGTCTCGCGCAGCAGCGATGCGATCCGCGTCTTGCCAACCCCCGACATCCCGATCAGTGCTACGGCATGCCGGCCGTCGCGCCAGGCTTCGGGGGTCAGGTTGATCATGGGCGCGCCTCCTGGCGGGAGCCTAGCGCTCCGGAAAACCCGCCGGCAAGCCTTATCCAATAAGCCGCCGCGGCCTGGATGGGCGCAGCCGGGGCCTTTGCAGGGTCAGCCTTTGGCGGCCTCGACCGATTTCATCAGGATCGTCTCAGCCTCGGCCTTGTCGCCCCAGCCAATCACCTTGACCCATTTGCCGGCCTCAAGGTCCTTGTAATGCTCAAAGAAATGCTTGATCCGGTCGCGGGCCTTGGGCGCGATGTCGTCGAGATCCTGGATCCCGGCCTGAAACGGATCGACCTTTTCGACCGGCACGGCGATCAGCTTGTCATCCATCCCGCCATCGTCTTCCATCTTCAGCACACCGACCGGGCGGCAGCGGATCACCGTGCCGGGGGCCAGCGCGAAATCGCACATCACCAGCACGTCGGTCGGGTCGCCATCATCGTGCAATGTGTTGGGAACAAAGCCGTAATTGCAGGGGTAAAACATCGGGGTGTTGACGATCCGGTCCACGAAGACAGCGCCGCTGTCCTTGTCGATCTCGTATTTGACCGGAGCACCGCCGCCGGCGCCACCGGTGATTTCGATGACGACATTGATGTCTTTTGGGGGGGCTTTGCCTGCGGGGATTTTGGTGACGTCCATGGCGCTGTCCTCGGCATTTGCTGTTTCGACCGGCGCATAGCATGGCGTTGTGCAGTGCGAAAGCCCCGCCGCGACCTTGGCGCGCGGCTCAGATTGCCGTGCGTGGTCGCGCCTGCATATGCTCGCTGCGCAGGTTGAGCAGATTGCCGGCAACGATCAGGACGGCCCCCAAGGCAACCGCCAGCTCCAGCGGCTCAGTATACAGCAGATAGCCCAGAAGCGCGATCAGCGGCAGGCGCCCGAACTCCATCGGCGCGACCACAGTGGCCGGGGCGTGGGACAAGGCCGAGGTCAACGCAAAATGTGCCGTCAATCCGCAAACCCCGGCAACGGCGACCCAGACGAGCACGCCGGCGTTTGGCCATGGGATGCCGCCGGGCAGGGCAAAGATCAGGCCCATGACCGCCTGGCTCGCGGTCATCCAAAACATCACACAGATCACGGTGTCATGACCCATGATCCGCCGCGTGAAGATGGTGTTGAGCGCAAAAAAGAGCGCTGCCGCCAGCCCCGCGGCATGGCCCCATTCGACCGGGGCGATGCCCGGGCGCGCGACGATCAACACGCCCACAAAGGCCAGCACCGCGGCACAGGCCCGCATCAGCGTCATCCGTTCGCCCAAAAGCAGCGGGGCAAGCAGCGCGACCCAAAGCGGGTTGGTGAATTCCAGCGCCACAAGCTGGCTGAGCGGGATGACCGCCACGCCGTAGAACCAGGCGTTCTGTCCGGCGAAATGCACCACGTTGCGCCAGACATGCTGGCGGGGATGTTTGGTGGCAAGCTGTGCGGTGCCCAAGGGCGAGGCCGCAACGAGCGCAAGCACGAGCACAAATCCAATGACCGAGCGGTAGAACATGAGCTCAAACGTGTTGAGCACCGGCGCCACCTCGCGCCCGGCCACGGCCATCGCCGAGAAGGAGACGATCGCGCCCAGCATCCACAGCCCGGCGCGAAGAGGATCGGTTTTTATGCCCGTGTTCGTGCCCGTGTTCGTGCCCGTGTTCATGCCGGTTTTCATGGCCGCCAGCACTACGCCTGCCCTCAAAAAGGGCAAGCGGAAACACATTGCGGGGGGCGCCTCGGTTGGGGTTTGCTCGCGAGCGACGGCCGGGCGTCGCGTGCGGGCAGCCAGTGCTGGTCCGTGTCCAAGGCGTGGCCGCCGACCAGCCCCTTTTGCCCGGGTCTCGAACCGAGCGAGACAGACGCCGCCGCTCAGATGATGAGCGTGCCGCGCTCTTCCTCGCTCCAGCCCATCCAGCCCAACAGGATCCATCCAAGTGCTTTGAGAAGGTTGTAAGGCCAGGCCAGCGTTTCCCGCAGGATCAGCGCCACCCGGGTCGAGTGCCGGTCGCGGGTCAGCCCGTGCGAGGCGATCAGCGCCACGTCTGGCCGACCCAGCAGCCCCGCCAACAGCCCAGCCCGGGTGAGATGAAACCCGTCTGTGACGATGGCAAGCCGCGCGAAGCCCTGGCGCTCGGCAATAGCAAAGGCGAACCGAAGGTTTTGCAATGTGGTGAGCGCGCGGGGCTCGACATAAAGCCGCGCCGGATCGGCCCCGAGCGACAGCGCAAAGCTGTGCATCAGCTCGGCCTCGGAGAGATCGGGCTCGTCACGCACATTGCCGGTAAAGATCACGGCCTCCGAGAGGCCCTGCCCCAAAAGCGACAGCCCGGCGCGCACACGCTCGCGCCCCAGATGGTTGAGCTGGCGATCCGGGTCCATCCCACCGCCCAGCACGATGACCGCATCAACCGGCAATCCCGGCGCAAAATCGGGCCCGAACCGGCTGAGCGCGCGCTGCTCGGCCCAGATCACGGCAAGACAGGTGAGAACAGCAGCCAGAGCACCCAGCCGGATGACCCAGCGCAGGATGCGAAGGGCGCGCATCGGATCAGCCCGCGCGGGCCACCGGCCGCCACGCGCATGGCCAATGGGTCATTCCCATTCGATCGTCCCTGGCGGCTTTGAGGTCACGTCATAGGTCACACGATTGATGCCCGAGACCTCATTGATGATGCGGGTGGCAATCCGGGCCAAAAGCTCATGCGGGATCGGATAGGCCTCGGCCGTCATGCCATCGACGCTGCTCACCGCGCGCAGGGCGCAGACATGCTCATAGCTGCGCTGGTCGCCCATCACGCCGACCGATTTCACCGGCAGGAGCACGGCAAATGCCTGCCAGATTTCGTCATAGAGACCGGCGGAGCGGATTTCCTCCAGATAAATCGCATCGGCGCGCCGCAGCATGGCGAGCTTCTCGGCCGTGATTTCGCCGGGGCAGCGGATCGCCAAGCCCGGCCCGGGGAAGGGATGGCGGCCGACAAACCGCTCCGGCAGGCCCAGCTCGCGGCCCAGCGCCCGCACCTCGTCCTTAAAGAGTGCGCGCAGCGGCTCGACGAGCTTGAGCTTCATCCGCTCCGGCAGCCCGCCGACATTGTGATGGCTCTTAATGGTGACCGAGGGGCCGCCGGTGACGCTGACGCTTTCGATCACATCCGGATAGAGCGTACCCTGGGCCAGAAACGTCGCACCGCCGATCTCGCCGGCATGCCGGTCGAACACCTCGATAAACAGACGGCCGATGGTTTTGCGCTTCTCCTCAGGATCCGTGACATCCTTTAGCGCGCCCAGAAAGCGCGAACTCTCTTCGGCATGGATAAGGGGGATGTTGTAATGGTCGCGAAAGAGGCCGACCACCTCATCGGCCTCGCCCTCGCGCATCAAGCCGGTGTCGACGAACACGCAGGTGAGCTGGCTGCCGATCGCCTCATGGATCAGCACCGCGGCGACCGAGCTGTCCACGCCGCCCGACAGGCCGCAGATCACCTGCCCGTCGCCCACCTGCGCCCGAATCGTGGCCACGGCCTCTTCGCGGAAGGCGGCCATGGTCCAGTCGCCCGAAAAGCCGGCGATGCGAACGAAGTTCTGCAGCAGGCGAGACCCGCGCGGCGTGTGATGGACCTCGGGATGGAACTGTACGGCAAAATAACGCCGCGCTGGATCGGCGGTGATCGCAAAGGGCGCGCCGGCCGACGTGCCGAGCACCTCAAAGCCCGGGGCAAGCGCTGTGACCCGGTCGCCATGGCTCATCCAGACCTGTTCTGCGCCGCCGCCGAACCAACCGTCGAGAAGGGGGGTCGACGGTCCCGCCGCGTCGACCGCAGCACGGCCGAACTCGCGGCTGCCGCCGCCCTCCACGCGCCCCCCCAAGGCCTGCATCATCGCCTGTTGCCCGTAGCAGATGCCAAGGACCGGCGCGTCCATCTCCCAAACCGCATCCGGCGGCATCGGCGCATCAGGATCGGTCACGCTGGCGGGTCCGCCCGACAGGATCACAGCGCGCGGGTCGAGCGCGCGCAGCACTGCGGCCGTCACAGCCTGGTACGGCATAATTTCGCAATAGATGTTGAGCTCGCGCAGCCGCCGCGCGATCAGCTGTGTCACCTGGCTGCCGAAATCGATGATCAGCAGCCGCTCATGCCCAGTTTCATGCGCCGTCTCGCTCATCTCAGGGGCATAGCTTGCCCGCGCCGGCCCTTCAAGACCGTCTCGCAGGGCGGGGCGATCGGCGGCAGGCGTCCTTGATGTCGCCAATGATGCGTCACGGGGCGGTTTCGGTCCATCGGTCCGGCCGGTGCGGCCTATCTTCGGGCGCGACGCGGCAGCGCGGGCTGCAGGGGGACCACAGATGGGCGATGCACGGGAGGCAAAGCGGCGACGCAGCGGCGGTGGGGCGGCCCGGCGGGCAGAGCGGACCGCGCCGTCGCAAGACATCGCGCGGGTGATTGAGCGTCGCCTGCCCACTTTTGACATTCTCGACACCGAAGCGCTGGAGATCATCGAAGCCAATGCCGAAACGGTGCTGGAAGAGATCGGCGTGCGCTTTGTCGACAATCCGGCCGCCTTGGCGCGCTGGCGCGAGGCGGGGGCCGATATCACTGGCGACCGGGTTTACCTGCCGCGAGGTCTTGCGCGCGGGCTTTGCGCCACCGCGCCGTCGAGCTTTGTTCAGCATGCTCGCAATCCGGCTCGCTCGGTCACGATTGGCGGACGCAATCTTGTCCTCGCGCCCGTCTATGGCCCGCCCTTCGTGCGCGATCTGGAAGGGGGACGGCGCTACGGCACGATCTCGGATTTTCGCGATTTCGTTCGGTTGGGCCAAATGTCGCGCTGGCTGCATCATTCCGGTGGAACGCTCTGCGAGCCCACCGATGTGCCGGTCAACAAACGCCATCTCGACATGCTGCTGGCGCATATGACGCTGTCGGACAAACCCTTCATGGGCGGGGTGACGGCGCCCGAGCGTGCCGCCGATTCGGTGGCAATGTGCGAGATCCTCTTTGGCGAAGCTTTCGTGCATGAAAATGCGGTGATGACCTCGCTCATCAACATCAACTCGCCGCTCTCATTCGATGCCACGATGATGGGCGCGCTGGAGGTGTTTGCCGCCGCCGGGCAGGCTAGCATCGTCTCGCCCTTTATCGTGGGAGGGGCAATGGCGCCGGTTTCTGTGGCC
>JBCDDO010000171.1:0-6561 GCA_039180245.1 Pseudomonadota bacterium
CAGGCTGCCCGGTCCAGGCTGCCCGGGCAGGACGCGTCGCCGCGCCCCGCCGCGGGATGTCACAGGGCGCCGGGGGGCACCGGGGGGCACCAGGGCGCGCCGGGGGGCGCGACGGGCCGGGCGGGAACGTGGCGTGAGGGGGCGGGGCCAATCCGACGGCCGCGCGCCAAAGGACGACAGAACGACCCACTGCCGGTCCAATCGGGCCGGACCAATCCGCAACAGGAGCAACCGATGATCCGCACCGCACTGTCCGCTGCTGCCCTTCTGGCACTTACCCTGCCGGTTCAGGCCAATGAGTTCGAACCCAGCCTGCGCGCGCTCTATAACGAGGCCGTCGCCGAGATCATCGCCGATCCCGCCCTTATCGCGGCGATCCGCGCCCAGAATGCCGACACCTCGGGGCTGAGCGAGGCGGAGATCCTGGCCCGCGACACCGCATGGCGGGCCGAGATCGATGCCGGCGCCGGGCCCACCCTCGATCCGGTGATGAACCACCCCGCCTCGGTTCTGCTGCGCCAGCGGCGCGACGCGGCCCAGGGGCTCTTTACCGAGATCTTCGTGATGGATGCGGTCGGGCTCAATGTCGCGGCCTCCGATCTCACCTCGGATTACTGGCAGGGCGATGAGGCCAAATGGCAGCAGACCTATCCGGCCGGCCCCGGGGCGATCCACATCTCCGAGGTGGAGTTCGATGAAAGCGCGCAACGCTATCAATCCCAGCTTTCGGTGGCGATCACCGATCCGCAAAGCGGGGCGGTGATTGGCGCGGCAACCTTCGGCGTAGATGTCGAATATCTGGAATAACCGCTGCGCGGCTGGGCGGCGCGGTGCCGCCCAGTCGGCACCAATACCGGCTGAAAAGGGCGCGTCATGTCTTTGCGATCGACCATCATCTTGCTTTTTGCGGCGACATTGCTGCTGATCTCCACGGCGCTCTTTGCCATCCAAAGCCGCATGTCGCTGGCCGCCCAGCAGCGCATGTTCGAAAAGGATGCGGCCGAGTTCACCGCGCTGGTCGCATCGGGTCTGGGCGGCGCGCTGCGCTTTGGCAAGACCGACACGGTCGCCACGACCATCGACGGGCTGATGACGCGCAAGGCGGGCCGGCTTGTCAGCATGGCCGGGCTTGACGCGGCCGGCGCGCCGATCGCGCTGCATGGTGCAGCGACCCTCTCGCCGGCGATGACCGAGCTGGCCGCCCGGGCGCTGCGCGAGGAGGCCGCCATGTCGGACGGGCTGCTGACCGCTCAACCGGTCCGTTTTGGCAAGGACAATGCGGTTGTCGGCGTGCTTGTGGCCGAATGGAGCATGGTGGTCGTGCGCGAACAGATGCGTGCGGCGCTGATCGATGTGGCGCTGATCGCATTGGCGCTGGTGATCGCCACCTCGCTCGTCTTCCGCTGGCTCTTGGGTCGGACGCTGTTTGCGCCGCTGCAGCGGTTGGGCCTGGCAGTGCGCGAGCTTGCCGAGGGCGCCTCGGTCACGCTTCCCTATCTCAACCGGCGCAACGAAATCGGCGAGCTTGCCGTCCATATGACGGCCGTCGATGCGCGCGCCGATCAGAGCCGACGCATCAAGACCGCGCTCGACAAGGCGCGCAGCTCGATGATGATCACCGACGAAACCGGCCGGATCGTCTATGTCAATGAAGGCCTGCGCGCGAGCTTCGCGCGGCATGCGCATGAGATTGCAAAGCGCGTTCCGGGTTTTGCGGCCGAAATGCTGGAACGCCACGCGCTTGGCGAATTCGGACTGGCGCAGAGCCGGGACGTCGAAAAGACCGACATTTCGCTGGGCAACCGGCGCTTTGAGATCATCCAAAGCCCGGTGAGCGACGAGGCCGGCAATGCCATCGGCTCGATGCTGCAATGGCGCGACCGGACCGACGCCTTGGCCGCGCAGGAACGCATGCGCGAGGTGGCCGGCGCCGTGGCAGAGGGCGATTTTTCGCGGCGGATCGACACCGAGACCGACGATCCGCTGACGAATGCGATCTGCGAGAGCTTCAATGCCCTGGCAGGCTCGGTCGAATCGGGCATCAATGCGGTCATGACCGTGGCCGCGGCGCTCGCCGATGGCGATCTGACCCGGCGGATGGATGGCCGCTTCCAGGGCCGCTTTGCCAGTTTGCAGACGTCGATGAACGGCACGGTCGACCGTCTGGCCGGGCTGGTTGCCGACATCCAGCGCTCCACCCATCAAATGGGCAGCGCGATCAGCGCGATCGCCACGGAATCGGGCGAGCTGGCCGAGCGTGCCGTGAACCAGGCGGCCTCGCTGGAAGAAACCAACGCCACGCTCGAACAGGTCGCGCGCGGCAATCAGCGCTCGGCCGAAGCCGCCATTGCGGCCAGCAAATCGGCCACCGAGGCTGTGGGCAGCGCCGAGGAGGGCACGCTTGTGGTCGGCGATGCGGTCACGGCGATCAACCGCATCGAGGCCTCCTCGACGCGGATCACCGAGATCGTCAGCGTGATCGATTCGATCTCGCTGCAAACCAATCTCTTGGCGCTCAATGCCGCGGTCGAAGCCGCCCGCGCCGGCGAGGCTGGAAAGGGCTTTGCGGTGGTCGCCGATGAGGTGCGCTCGTTGGCCCAGCGCTCTGCCCAGGCCGCGCGCGACATTCGCGACCTGATCGAAAGCTCGGCCGGCGAGATCGCCCAAGGGGTCGAGCTTGTCCGGCGCACCGGCGACGCGCTCACCTCGCTTGCCGCAGCGATCGGCGACACCCAAAGCCGCGCCTCCGAAATCCAGATGCAATCCCAGGACCAGGCCACCGCAATGGGCGAGATCACCACCGCGATCGCGCATCTCGACAGCATCACCCAGGCCAATTCCGAAATGGCCGAACAATCGGCCCGCGATGCGCGGAACCTCCAGGCAACCGCGCACGGCCTCTCTGAGGTGGTCGAGGTCTTTCGCACCGATGGCTCCGGTCGCGGCCCCGCCGCTGCAAAGAGCCCAAGGCAGGACAAGGACTTGGTTCAGGGCACCGCGGCCTGAGCCAAGCCCAAGCCGGTTGGCGCGCCACCGAGGCATTGCGGCCCGGTGGGTGCCGGGTGCCGCGGTCCTGAGCCGGCCGCGCTCACCCATCGGCGCCACCATCAGGACTGAAGCTGTCTCGACTGCCATCAGGACTGCAACCATCAGAACGGCAGGCATCAGGACGGCAGGCATCGGGATGGGCGGCCAGCGCCTGAATCCCTGCGGCCAGGTTGAGCGTGCCGCGATCGGCGCGCTGCAACAGGGCTGTGAGATAGGCCGCCGGTGCGCGGATCTGCGTCGCTCCGGCCCGCCGTACCCCCCGTGCCCCCCGTGCCCCCCGTGCCCGCCGTGATGATCCGTGGTCCTGAGCATGATCCATCGCCGCGGCCGGCGCTGTGGGGTGCCTTGCACATCGGCCCGCATCCGGTCCGGATCCGCAAAGCGATCCCGCGTCGTCGCGATGCCGGTCCGGGGTTGGGCGGTGCAGCCCATGGGCGATCAAAACCAGGCAAAGCGCCGCGCCGCGCC
This sequence comes from Pseudomonadota bacterium, assembly GCA_039180245.1. Classification (GTDB taxonomy): domain Bacteria; phylum Pseudomonadota; class Alphaproteobacteria; order Rhodobacterales; family Rhodobacteraceae; genus J013. The sequence goes on from JBCDDO010000171.1 coordinate 3,517, forward strand.
GGCCCAGGCGCTGACAAGCCCGGCCCCAGAGCCGCGCCGGAAGCCCGAGCCCGGCCGCATGGCGGTCCGCCGTCGCACAGAGCCCCGACCAGCCATCGCGCCGGCTGATCTCGGCGCCAAGACCAACCCGCGCGGCATCGAGTGCCAGCCGCAGCGAAATCGCCCGCGGCGCGGTATCCCCCGGGCCATTGAGACGCCGTGTCGGCACATTCCGCGCGTTGCCGGCGGACCTGCTCAGCCCAGCTGGGTGGGCAGACCGGTCTGGATACAAATCGGCACGGGTTGGGCCAAAAACGCCCCGCACCCGGTCTGGCTCCGCTGGTCGACCAGCGCTGGCAGGATTTGGGCCCGGCTCCGACCCAGAACCACACCTGGTTCCATTTATGGAGTTTTCCGAATGTATCGCTGTTCTTGGCGCCAAAATTTCCGCCTTGCCGGAAATCCGACGCGGGATTTTGCCTGGTCTCGGCGGCCCGGTGTCGATCTCGATTGGGGCTTTCAACTCGGACAGGGCCGCGATGTGTCCTGCCCCCAAGGACGTGCCGGCACGCGGGGTCGGTGCCTGGGGCGCTGCCAAGGATGACCAGGTTGCCGATTGAGCCGGAGCGGATGCCGCGCCGGATGTAATCCTGGGGAAGTCACCGTCGGCCCCGCACGCGGCCTGTCCTGGCAGCGCACCAGATATCGAGCCGCGCGCCTTGTCAGGCGACCGCGGGGCTGGCAAGGACGGGGCCGGCAAAGACGTGGCTTGCAAGGACGGGGCACGCGCCGCGTCAACATGGGATACCAGGACCTGTGACACGGGGGTATCGGCCGGCGGGGCTGCGCCCGACCGAGTATTGGCCGATTGAGCATCACCCGGCGGGACGGATGGAACATCGCAGGTCCGGGCGCTCGCAATCGGGGCGGCAACAGAGCGCGCCTCTCCGACCCCGCCCCGCGTGCCGTGCGGGCTGGCGGCCAACGCCACACATGCCGATGCCAGCGACGCATCCAGCGCCGAAAGCGCCGCATGGCGCGCGCGCAGCACCGCCAGCGACGTGCCGGCCGGGGCGCTGGCCGGCAGCGTGGCCAGCATCGCCTGCAGCGGTGGCGTGGGCTGCAGATCGGCCAGCGCCTGCAGCTTGCGCCGCAACGCAGCAATGGCAAGGCGCAGGCGGCGCGCCTCCACCCTGGTGGCCCGGGCCGCGGCGGCGGCGGCCAGGATCTCGGCGGCCCGCGCGCGCATCGGGCCCAGGGACGGGCCATAGCCCCAGATCAACCGGCCGCTGTGCCGACAGCGCCGGCCCTTGCGGTGGTGATTGGCCGAATCGCGCCAGATCAAGAACCCCGCCGCGGCCAGGCGCCGCTCAATATTGCGGATCTGGCGCTCGCTCCGGCCCAGGGCCTCGCCGATCTCGCAAAGCGGCACCGGGATCACCGGCTCGGCGCCCGGGGCCCAATCGGCCTCATAGCTCAGATCCATATAATGTTCGAGCAGCCGCAGCATCGGCGCGGTCAGCCCGAAACCCTGGGCCGCCCCGCGCAGCGATGCCATCAGATGCCAGCGCGTGACACCCTCGGGCAGGCATGAGGCCGCCGCCGAAGCCTCGCGGGCCAGCGCCTCCGCGCAGGCCGGTCGCATGCCGGGGGACGCGGCGCTCCGAGGCGCTGCCGCCCAGCCGCCGGCAGGCCCCGGTTCGCACCGGCGCGCAGCGCGCGCCCGCCCATCGGGCGGCACAACATGCCGGCCGACAGGCACCAATCCTGTGCACATTCCATCCTCCGATCCGATTGGGGGAGGACGGCGCAGCCGCGCCCGGCCTGTCGGTGCGGGCACCGCAGGGTTGTGGGTTTGGCAAGGGGGTGCTAGACTTGTGGTGCTAGGACAAGACTGCACGCCCTCGGGAGCCGCCGGCCTCCGGGGGTGTGTTTTTTGGGGGAGCTACATGCTGACCTCCCCGGCATCGGGGCGGGCGGCCGGGGCCGCCGGCGCATCCAGCATCTGTGTATTCGCCGCGAGACCCGCGATGGGCCGCGGGGCCATGGCAATGCGCAGCCGCGCCAGCGGCCGGCGCTCGCCCGGCGGGTCCAAAAACGCCACCCGATAGCCCGGCAGATCGTCGCGGGCCACGATCTGGGCCAGGAGCTGGCGGAATTTCTTAAGCGGGCTGGTCACCCCGACCCGGTCGCGCAAGGTGGCCAGATCGAGCACGAAGCCGGCGCGTTCGGCCGGCGCATCGCCGCGCGCAACCGGCCCGGCACAGCCCGAGCGGGCGATCTCGTAAAGCCGCCGCTCGACCGCATTGAGCGTGAAATAGGAGCGGTCATAGCTCAACACCGAGCGGTCGGCGACAATGGCACGCACCAGCCAATCGGTCAGCCGCACCCGGATCGCCCTTGCCCGCTTTTCGCCGCGCGCGGTGCGGGAATAGACGATCTGCGCCTCTGAGATCCAGGAGAACCAGCCCTCCACGCTGACCCCGCCGGTCTCGATGCTGGTGCGGATCTGGGTGCCCTGCAGCCGCTCCAGCGCCCCCGACAGGCGCTGGTAATTCTTGCCCGACGCGCCCGAGAGCCCGGCGAGCTTGAAAAAATCATAGGCGGTGAAGGTCAGAACGCCGGAAAACTCCTCGCCGCGGTTGAGCCGGTCCATGGCCAGCGAGGCCAGATAGATCAGGATCTCTTTGTCATAGATCGTCGCCAGGCCGCGGCCCGAGGGGCGCACGCGCAGCTCCACCTCAGCCTCGGCAAAATGGATCTCCTGGCGCGAGGGGGTCTTTGAGAGCGCAAAAAACGGATAGGCCATCAGATCGGACTGGCCGCGCACCTTGCCTGAGAACGGGCTGTCCGTGGCCAGCGCCGATCCCGATTCCGATCCTGACACCGGCCCAGAAACAGGCCCGAGACCAAGCCCGGACACAGATCCTGCCATCTCGGGGCCGATCTCTGGATCCGTCAAGATCGCGGCCGGCCCGGCCATGGCGGTCTCCGCAGAGGTCCCCGTGGCAGCCCCCGTGGCAGCCCCCGTGGCGGTCCCCGTGCCGATCGGCTCGAATTCGAACG
>JBCDDO010000172.1:0-6429 GCA_039180245.1 Pseudomonadota bacterium
CTCGGGCCAAAAATCGGGCCGAAGACGCAGCATGCCCTGCGCACACCAGGCCGGGTCGATCCCGTGAAGCGCTGGCACGGGCAGCAGCCGGGCGTCGGGCGTCCGCCCCAAAAAGCCGCGAATCCGCACCTCGCCTTCCTGAGGGAAGAGCGAGCAGGTGGCAAAGACCAGCCGGCCGCCCGGACCGAGCCATGAGAACGCCCGGTCAAGAAGCCTGTCTTGCAGACCGATCAGCGGCGCGAGACTGGTCTGGGCACGGCGCATCAAATCGGGATGCCGGCGCATCGTGCCGCTGGCCGAGCAGGGCGCGTCGAGCATGATGGCATCGAATGGCGCGTCCGGCGTCCAGTCCAACGCGTCAGCCTCGACAACCCGCGCCGACACCCCGATGCGCTGAAGGTTCTCGCGAAGACGCGTTAATCGCGCGCCGGATAGGTCGAGCGCGGTCACGTCGGCGCCGGCCGCGGCCAGCTGCAGGGTTTTGCCGCCGGGCGCTGCGCAAAGATCAAGCACCCGCAGCCCGGCAACCGGGCCAAGCAAACGCACCGGCAGCGCGGCTGCGGCATCCTGAACCCACCACCGGCCCTCGGCATAGCCGGGCAGGGTCGAGAGCTGTCCGGGCTGGCTGAGACGCAGGCTGCCCGTGGGCAGCGCCTGCGCGCCAAGCGCCTCGGCCAAGTCCGCAGCCTCCGACAGGTCGCGAAGCGTCAGATCCACCGGCGGTCGCGCCCGATGCTGCTGTGCCATCGCCGCGCAGGCATCCGCCCCCCAGGCGCGGGTCAAACGGTCCGAGAGCTCGGGGGGAAACACCGGATGGGCGGCTGCGATGTCGGGCCAAAGCGCGGCGCCCTCGGTTGCAACGCGCCGGGCCACGGCATTGATCAGGCCGCGATAGGCGCGCAAGCGGGCGGAGCCGGCTGCCAGATCGACCGCGGTCGAAACGACGGCATGAGCGGGGATCTCCTCGACGAGCAATTCGGCGGTGGCAAGGCGAAGGATGTTCTGCACAGGGGTCGGCGGCGTTCGGGTCAAAAACCGGGCCAAAAGCGTGTCGATGGCGCGCATCCAGCGCAGAACGGTTTCGGCCAGGGTCATCGCCCGGGCCCGGTCCGGCGGGTTCAGCCGGCGGTCGAGCCGCGCTTCGTCCAGAAGCGCCCCACGGTCGAGCACCGCCGTCAGAAGATCGAGCGCAGCGGCGCGCGCCGGATCGCGCCCCGTCTGTCCGACGAATTGCGCATTTATGTGGCTGGCGGCATCGCCACCCGGTTTCGGCGCCTTCGTGCGGGCTCGATTGCGGCCCGATGCCGCGCGGCGCTTTACGACCACGGGCCGCTCAAACCGGTTCGATCCTGCGGTCTGCGCCCCAAGGACGCGGTCCGGGGCGCGCCGGTGCCCATCTCGCGGGCAAGCTGTTCCAACGCGGCGATTCGGTTGCTGGGATTGGGATGGGTCGAGAACAACCCGTCCAGCCGCCGCCCGGCCAGCGGATTGACGATGAACATATGCGCCGAGGCGGGGTTGTCCTCGGCCGAGCGCATCTCGAACCGACGCCCGCCATCCGAGATCCGGTTGAGCGCCGAAGCAAGCCAGAGCGGATGCCCGCAGATCTCCGCCCCCATCCGGTCAGCCCCATATTCCCGCGTGCGGCTGATCAGCATCTGGATCAGCAATGCAGCAATGGGCGCCACCAAAATTGCAAGCAGCAGGCCGACGAATGCCAGCGGCGAGCGATTGCGCCCGGCGCGCCCAAAATACATGCCGAACTGGGCCAGCAGCGACACCGCGCCAGCGACTGTCGCGGCGACGGTCATGATCAGCGTGTCGCGGTTGCGGATATGCGCAAGCTCATGGGCGACCACGCCGGCCAGCTCATCCCGGCTCAGCGTCTCGATCAGGCCGGTGGTGATGGCAACGGCGCTGTGATCGGGGCTGCGGCCGGTGGCAAACGCATTGGGCTGCGGCTCGCGGATCAGATAGACTGCGGGCATCGGCAACCCGGCGTTTCGGGCAAGCTCGCCCACCATATCGCGAAGCGCCGGCGCCGAATGCCGGGTGACCGGCTCGGCATTGTGCATGCGCAACAGCATCTTGTCGGAGTTCCACCAGGCCATGGCGTTCATGCCGATGGCCACCGCAAAGGCGATGAGCGCCCCGCCAATGCCGGCGATCAACCAGCCAACCGCGGCAAAAAGCGCGGTCAACGTGGCCAGCAGCAGCATTGTTTTGGTTGCGTTCACGCGTTTGGGCTCCACATGTTTCTAAGCTGCGTGCAATTGCGTCGCGGGATCGGGTTGTCCCACCAGCGGTCTGCGCGGGAGGAGATATATGCCACAGAGCGATGCGGAGAAAGAGGCGCGACTGGCCGCTGCCGCCGCGCGGGCGCTGGCCGAGGCCGAGGCGCGGCGCCGAAAAGCGGCCCGGCCGGACATGCCGGTCGAACTTGGCGGCCGGGACGGACCCGAACCGACGCGGTTCGGAGATTGGGAGCTCAAGGGCATCACCAGCGACTTTTGAGCCCGAGGGCCCGAGATTTGCGCAGCGACCAGCGCGGCTTACCGATTCGCGCCGGCCTGTTGGCCCTCGAAATGTTTGACCATTCACCAGCCGGGGGGCGGGCCATCCGGGGCATCGAGCCCCTGCGGCCCGCCTTGGCCCAGCTGCACCCGTGGAGTGTCGGTTCCAACGTTCCCCCGCCGATCGGCCGCGCGCAGGGCGCCGTCACTGTCCAGACGCTGTCGGATCTGGCCGGCTCTTTCGCAGATACACATAGAACGCACCGTCCCCGCCATGGCGTGGGCTGGCAGGATACACGCCGACGACAAGCGCCGAGAGCGGCGGCAATGCGAGCCATCGCGGCACGGCATTGCGGAGCAGGCCCTGTGCCGGGCGACCCCATTCATCGGGCCCGCGCTTTCCTTTGCCGGTGATCACAAGAACGCAGCGCCGGCCGCGCGCCTGTTGGGCCAGAATGAACTGGCGGCAGGCGGCATGCGCACGCTCTTGCGTGTGGCCGTGAAGATCGATGCGCGCCTCGGGCGCAATGCGCCCGCGCCGCAGCCGCTCGGCCGTGCGTCGGTCGAGCCCTGGCGTGGCGGGTCCAAGCGCTGACACCGGGTCGGGCGCCCGATCAACCGCAACCCGGGCGGGAGAGGCGGACCGCGGTGCCGTACCAGGCGCCGTCCGGGGCGTGGCCGCGGGTCCATGCGCGGCACGGCCCGGGACCTGCGTGGTTTCTCGGGGCGATGCGGTGTTCTGGGGCGGGGCGGTGTTCTGGGGCGGCGCAGTTTTTTGGCCGATCGGCGCAGTGGCGGAAGGTTCAGCTGCAGCAGGACGCGGGGCGAACGGGTTGTCAGACCCATCCTGGGGGTGCAGAGGTCTGGCGGTCCGTGCGACCCGCGACCAGAGCGCGCGCTCTTCTGTGCTGAGACGACGGCGGCGCATCTTGTTCCCGCGGTTCGAATGTGACGCCGCGTGGCGCGGGGTGCCGTCAGCCGCCGGTCGACACAAGCGTCCAGTTGGGATCGTCGCTGCCCATCCGCCGCTCGAAGGTAAATTCATCGGTCTGGGGGCGCATGGCGGTAGGATCGCCCTCCACCACCCGGCCCTCAGGCGACCGTGTGACCGAACTCAGCTCGCCGACAAAGCGCAGCGTCACCTCGCCAAGACGGCCGGCCGGGTCGAAACCAGCCTCGACCAGACGCACATCGCGCACGCCGCCAAATTGCACCTCAACGCGATTGTCGGTCTCGGCGCGCCCGGCGAGCGCCTCGCGGAACCCGGCCATCACCTCGTCGGACAGCAAACCGTCCAGCCCCGAGAGATCGCCGGTCTCAAACCCAACCACCACCATCTCATAGGCCTGCTTGGCGCCGCTCATAAACTGCGAGACGGAAAAATCGGGTTCGGCCATGCGCATCTCCAACAGCGCCTTATAGGTCGGGCTGTCGCGCTGCACCTCCTCGGGGATGTCGATATCGGCGGCGCCCTCCTCCTCAGCCTTGGACGTGTCGGCGCTGCGCGGAAGCTCACGCCGCGAGGGCGCGTTGCTGGTTGGCTTTTCGAACCCGTCGCGCGTTCCCAGCACGTTTCGCAACCGAAGGACCAGGAACAGAGCGATGGCGGCCAGAACGAGAACCTGTAACATCTCGGAATTCATCGGCCTTTCCTTGCCAGGCGCCGAGGCGAAGCGGCGCGTGCGTTCCGTTTCGTCATCCGGGCCCGGCGCAGAGACCGCGCCCGGGTTGGGACCTTTCCCCATCGACCCGGCCATGCCCAACCACCCAACCGAGCCGCGAGGGTAGCGCCTCAAACTATCCCGCCATATGTAGGGTGCGGGGAGCGGCCTGTCCATCGGCGACCGGCCGACATATCCGATTGGTAGCGGCATGTGGTTGTTGATTCCCTTCATTGCCATCCCAATGCTGGAGATCGCCCTCTTTATCTCGGTCGGCGGCGCGCTTGGCCTGTGGCCGACCCTGGCCATCGTGCTGTTAACGGCGCTGCTGGGAAGCTGGCTGATGCGCCGCGAGGGCCAGGCCGCTTTGGCCGAACTCGGCACTGCCTTCGAAACGGGCGGCGATCCTGCCGCACCGCTGGCCCATGGCGCGCTGATCCTGGTTGCGGGCGTTTTGCTCATCACCCCGGGTTTCTTCACCGATGCGGTGGGGCTTTCGCTCATGCTCGCACCGATTCGCAGCCTGTTGCTGGCGCGCGTCGGACCGGCCATCGCGGTGCGCCTGGCCACACGCCGGCGAAGATCCGCAACCATGGGCGAGCCGATGGGGCATCCCGGACGCACATCGCCCGATCCCGGCATACCGATCGATGCCGAGATCATCGAGGATGAGGTCGCCGCGGCGCGTCAGGACGACGCATCGCCCAGGCCCGGGGTGCAGGGCAGCGGCTGGACCAAGCCACCCAAGTAACGGCCGCCCTCTTGGCAGGCCTGATTCTGGGCTCCATGGCCCGTCACAGCAGATGCGCCAGCCAAGATCGGGGCAGTCGGGGCAGTCGGGGCCGCCTTGCGGGGGCGAAGCAATTGTGACGCACGCGGCAAGATGCTAGACGGCGCGCAACCACGGTTCATCCCCGGGAGACCAGAATGTCCGACACGCCCACCCAACCCCAAGCCAAACTGCAGATCCTGGCGCAGTTTGTCCGCGACCTGTCCTTCGAAAATGTCGCGGCGCAAAACAACATCACCGCCGAGGGCAAGCCGGACATCAAGGTCAATGTCGGGATCGATGCGAACAAGCGCGAGAACGACCAGTACGACATCGTCATGAAGCTCGGCGTCGACGCTAGCTCGGCCGATAAGAAGATTTTCCTGCTGGAGATGGAATATGTCGGCCGCTTCATGGTCCAAAACGTGCCGGAAGCGCAGCTGCATCCGTTCTTGCTGATCGAATGCCCGCGGCTGATCTTTCCCTTCGTGCGCCGCATCGTCAGCGATGTGACCCGCGATGGCGGTTTCCCGCCCTTGAATGTCGACAATATCGATTTCGTGAGCCTTTACCGGCAAGAGGTCGAGCGACGTCGGGCCGCGACCGCCCCCAGCAACGGTGCGGGGAATGATGACGGTCAGCTGATCACCTGAACGCGGCGCGCGGCGCGCCGGCCGCTAGGGCCAAAGCGAGGACGGCCCAAGTTCGGCGACAAACGCGGCATGGGCTGTCGCTTCCGCCTCGGTCAGCCGGGGCGGCAGGGGCCGCGGCCGCGCCGGTGGCATCCAGGGCCCACGCGCTGGCCCATCGGAGCCTGTGCCGGCTGTGTCCAGAACCAGACCGGGCTGACGGCCGCCGATCAGTTCCAGATAAACCTCGGCCAGCAACTCGCTATCAAGCAGGGCGCCATGCTTGGTGCGCGCCGAATTGTCGACGCCAAACCGCCGGCAGAGCGCATCGAGCGAGTTCTGGGCCCCTGGAAACCGGCTTCGCGCCAGGGCCAGCGTGTCGACAGCCTGCGCGTTGGGCAACCGGCGGCGCCCGGCCCAGCCAAGCTCGGCATTCAGAAAGGCCATGTCGAAGCTTGCATTGTGAATGACAAGCTTCGCATCGCCCACAAAGTCCAGGAACCGGTCGGCCAGATCCGCAAAGACCGGTTTGCCGCGCAGCATGTCCTCGCCAATGCCATGCACCGCGAAGGCCTCGGCGGGCATGTCGCGCTCGGGATTGATGTATTCGTGGAAGGTCTGACCGCTGGGCAGATGGTTGATCAGCTCGATCGCCCCGATCTCGACAATGCGGTGGCCGCTTTGCGGGTCGAGCCCGGTGGTCTCGGTGTCCAAAACGATCTCACGCTAGCGCCAGTCCTTTAAGCCTCTCCATCACACCCAACACCGCCTGGCGCGCCGCATCCATACCCAGAGAGGTGTCGAAGATAAATACGGCCCTGCCCCGGTTTTACGCGTCGGGCATATGCCGGGCCACA
>JBCDDO010000173.1:0-6419 GCA_039180245.1 Pseudomonadota bacterium
CGCCGATAAGGGCTTCCGCATCATCGTGCCCCAAGATGCCTGCTCGACGATGAATGCCGACTGGCACCGCGCCTCGATTGAGTTTGCGATGGGCAATGTCGCCCAGATCACCACGACCGAGGCAGTGCTGCGCGCATTCGGCCGATCTGGACCAACACATCGTGTGCCGGGCGCGGAGCTCGCATCGGCTTCGGTGCCGGACCACGCCTGAGGGATCAGATCTTGCGGCCCGCCCCGTCCCAATGCGGGGCGCGCAGACGCGGCTTGAAAATCTTGCCGCTGTCTTCGCGGGGCAGCGCGTCGTGAAACTCCACCAGGCGGGGATGCTTGAAGCGTGCGAGCTTGCCGTCAAGAAAGGCCAGCACCTCGCCCGCATCCGGGGCCCAGCCGGTGGCGGGCTCGACCGCGGCGACGATCTTCTCGCCGAACTCCGCATCCGGCGCGCCGAACACCGCCACATCGCGGATGAAGGGCGCGCGGATCAGCACCGCCTCGATCTCGGCCGGAAAGATGTTCGCCCCGCCCGAGATGATCATGTCCTTCTTGCGATCCGAGATAAAGAGATACCCATCGGCATCGAGCCAGCCCAGATCGCCCACCGAGCAATGGCCGTGCTTTTCCGCGGCTTTGCGGCTTTCGGGGTCGTTGGAATAGTCAAACCCGCCGAACGCATCCATGCGCGCATAGATCTCGCCAACCTCGCCCGGGGGCAGCGGCGTGCCGTCGGCATCGAGGATCAGGATCGAGCAGCCCATCTGCGGCAGCCCGGCCGTGCCGGGGCGGTCCAGCGCCATTTGCGAGGAGGCCATGGTCATGAAGCCGATCTCGGTCGCCCCGTAGCTTTCCCAAAAGACCGGGCCCCACCAGTCGATCATCGCGGCCTTCAGATCATGCGGCCAGGGCGAGCCGGTGGAGACGCAGAACTCCACCGAGGAGAGATCGTAGCGTGCCTTGACCGCCTCGGGCAGTTTGAGCATCCGGCTCATCATCGTGGGCACAAGGTAGATATGGCTGATGCGCTCGGCCGCGATGGTGGCCAGAAAGCTCTCGGCCTCGAAGCGCGGCGCGACATAGGTCGACACACCCTCCGAGACCAAGGCGCTTGAGCTCAGGGTGGAGGGGGCGGAATGGTAAAGCGGTGCTGCGGTGAAGAAGCGCGCGCCCGGGCGAAAGCGCATCATCTCGGCCCCCACCCGGCGCAAGACCTCCTCATAATCCACACTCGGCCCGCCCGAGAGCCGCCGCACCCCTTTGGGTTTGCCGGTCGAGCCCGAGGTGTAGCGCATGATCGGCCGCATCGGCTGCCGCGCGGCCAATGTGTCAGCCGCCGCGACAAGGGCCGCCCATTCGGGCAGGCCCGGCTCGGCCGTGGCCGCCTCGGGCGCGATCCCATAGGCCGCGATGAGCGCCGGGCCGGGGGTCACGCCGATCACGCCGCGCGCGCTCAGCACCGGATCGAGCGGCCCGATCAGATCGCGATGTGCGATGACAAGCTCGGCGCCGCTGTCGTCGAGGATGGCCCCCACCTCCTCGGCCGCGCCATGCCAGTTGATCGCCACGATCACCGCGCCCGACAAGGCCGCCGCCCGCATCACGATCAGCTGATCGAGATCGTTGCGCATGATCACGCCCAGCGGCACGCCGGCCCCCGCGCCCAGCTCGCTCAGCACCGTCGCCGCCTTGGCGGCCTGCAGCTCAAGGGCCGCGCGGTCCAAGCGGCGGTCGGGATCTGCGACGTCTGTGATCATGCCGTCGTCCTCCTCACCTGCCAAAACCGGTACCAGCGTGGCCGGAACGGGACAAGAGCCGCGGGTCTGGTGCGGTCAGCCGCAGGTTCGGTTCGCTCAACTGTGGCCGCACCGATTAGGATGAGGCCGCGCTTCAGAGCCTCGCGATGGTTTGGTTTGAGAGATTTTCCGGCTGCATCTTGGGTGAGCGTGGCGGGCCGCCAATCCCAAAACTGTGCTGATCACAGATCGAAGACATCGTCGCCGACGAGGATATCGGCGAGATCGATCTCGGCAAGCCCGTGGTCGCGGACCTGCACCCGCTCATCGATCGTCACGCCAAATTCGGTTTCGCCGCTGCGCTGGATCACCGCGTGACCGGCAGCGTTCTCGCTGAGGCGCCAATCGAGCCCGTCAAGCGTGAAATCCGCAAGATCGGCGAGCGTGCCGGGCCCGAACAGATCTTCGAGCGATATGGCATCTTCATTGATCGGGGTGATATAGCTGGGCGCGACCGCGGGGCCGTTCGCAGCACTGCCGTTGATCGGCGGGATGGGCGGGGCAAAATAGAGAAAGTCATCGCCGGACCGAAAATCGCGGATCCCGGCGCGCAGGCCGGTTTCATCGCCGGCATAACTATCTCTGACCGAATCAAGACCCTGGTTGTAAAAGATGAAGAGATCGGCGCCCTTGCCGCCCTCCATCACCGCGCGCCCGGCAGAGCCCTGTAGGATGTCGTTGCCCGCGCCGCCAACGCCCAGAGCATCGTCGGTCAGCAATACGATGTAATCGTCGCCTTTGCCGCCATAGGCCCGGTCGCGGGCGTTGTTCTCACTCGGATCCTCAGGCGACGAGCTATCACCACTCTCCATCAATACTACGCCGTCATTGCCGGCCTTGGCATAAATCGTGCCGCGAGCGAATAGTTGGCCGTCGTCGCCGCTGGACCCGTTGATGGTGTTCTCGCTGGCGAAACTCCAAGCAGCCCAGAATCCATCGACAGATTTCCAGGTCGCGAGAAATGTGTTGGATTTTCCATTGAGCGGGACCGGGACGTCATTCTCTCTGTCGGCGAAACCAAACTCCGCCACCAGGTCACCGTCTCGGTAAATTTCAGCCCGATCCACTGTGCCGGTCAACTCGCCCGTGGCCGGATCATACGCCATATCGCCCCTAAAAACGGCGCTCAGCGTCGGATCGGCATTGAGCGACACCGTCGTTTGGCTTGCCCCAAAGGTTGTTACGGTAAAATCACCGAGATCGCGCAAAAGCTGCTTGAAATCGATCAGTTCATAAACAGCATAAAACGCCATAAATCTTCTCCACACACCAGCCAATTACTTATACAGCTGCAACGCTGGTACGGCAAGACGCATGCTCCCAAATAGCGGGTCAATTGGGCGCCGGTGCTTGACAGCCGAAGAATAAGTAACCTTGGCCGGGTTTACCGGTACGGTGCGCAGACGATTGCACCAGGCCCTGGCTGGGCAGCGGCATAGACGTGATCTCGCTGTTCGTCTGGGTTCCGCTTATGACCTGTTAGGCGCGGACGTCAGTGGCCAGCAACACCCATTCGACCATATCGGCTGCCGTCACGAGTTCGTGGACTGCGCCCTGGACCGGGTTGAGGCCGATATCCTGGCATCGCCCAGCTGGGCCGCGACGCCGTCTGACCCTTACATGACCGCCGCGATCTTCGCCTGCCACCTCCTGAAGCCTGCAAGAGCGCCCGCTATGCCCAACGTCCTGCCCCGGCAAGCCGGCGTCTCTCAATGATGGCGATCTCTTCGATCCGGGCGACCGGATCTTTGGGTTCATCCACCGGCCTGGGCATTTGACTGGCGGCATTGCGCTCTGGGAGGCGGCGACCGGCACGATGATCTCTGGCAACATCATCTGTGACGGCCCGTTGGTTGCGGACGCCGATCACGCCAATCCCGACGATTGCCGCCGCTTGATGGAGCGCCTGCGCGGTCTGCCGGTGCAGACCGTCAGGCATTTTCCAGGCAATGACGGCGCGAGGCATCGCGAGATCTTTCTGGGCTGGCTGAACCGCTGGCCGCCGAGGATGGATTGAGGCCGAGCGGCCCCGATCTCCTGGAGTTCCCTCAGGCCGAGCCTCCCCGCGCCGACGCCGCTCCTGATCGGCGCGCATATGTGATTTGTTAAACCGCATGACCAAAGCAACATTGGACGGGACATCGAACTCGTGCCGTTGTTACGAGAGGAAGGCGTGCCGCGGCTCAATGCAACGGGCGCCGGATACGGGCGCCTTGCTGCGGCCGGAGGAGAGCCAGGATGCGGACTGACCATTCACCGCGCCGACGACTTCTGTGGAAGGGGGTGATTTCGCTTGCCACGCTCTTTTACGGTCTCGTGCCCGCTCTTGCAGATCTGAACGAGACGCATCTCTTCCATCCGGGCTGGAGCGCCCATGCAAGGTTGCACGGCGCCTGGTTCCTGGCTTTTGGCGCTGGCATGGCAGGCTTTGCCCTTTATCTCACCTGGCTTCGCGACGACGCGCGGCTGGCCGCCGTTATCGGTTTTTTGTTCTCGGCGGCCTTTTGGATTGCCTATCTGACATCGGGCTTTTACGGCGGCGCGCTGGTCGATGCGGGCGGGGTAGAGGCGCAGATCCTCGGCCTGGACGCCAATCAGGCGATCTTTTCAGTGATGATGGTGCTGTTTCTGGCCGCGGTGTTTGGGGTGGGTCGCAGCCGACCGGACCCCAGGGCTTGAAGCCGTCTCGGGCCAGGCTAAAGTGGCGTTGGCAAGCGGCGCATTGGCAAGGATCTGGCAGAGCGAGATGACCACACGCTTCAAGGAATGGGAATGGCGCCGGCGTCTGACCTGGCGGGCGGCGGTTCTGGCGCCGGTTGTTGGCATCGTGAGTGCGGCCATGGCCGCGGTGGCGGCATCCGAGCCGACCGATCGGGCCCAACCCGAACCGCATATCGAAATTGTGATCGACCGCGGGCCGGGCACGGTCGAGCTCTATCTGGGCATGAACGCGGCGCTCATGACCCAGGCCTTCGGTCTGCCGCCAGACGCACTTACCGATGCACAGGGCACGGTGCCGTTCGACGATCTGCGGATGGGTACCTGGGATATCGGCGACCAGATGCTGTCCTCGGTCGCAGCAGCGATTGACGAGGCGCCGGCCAAGTTCGAGGCGATGTCGCTCATGGTGCATCCGGGCGATCGCCGGCTTCCCTTTGTCACACCGCTCGACGCAATGATGGCGATTGCGGTGTGCAGCGTGCCGACGCCGGAAACCCCGCCCCTGCTGGCCGATCTGCATGCCTATGTCGGATATATCGCCTATCCTGAAGCCGCACATGCGGCCGTGTCGCTTGCGCTGCCGCAACAGGCGCGCGCACCGCTTGCCATCGTGGTGCGCGACCATTGGAAGGGGCGGCAGGTTGCCCAGACACGCCACGTCATTGCCGATGGCGGGGTGCTAAAGATCGCGCCGGTTGGCATACTGGCGCGCAGCGACACGCGTCCGGGCCCGATCCTTGCCGTGGCGCTGATGGTTTTGGGCGGTGCGACCGGCACCACCCTGCTTTTGGTTCGCCAGTCGCGACGCCGTCGCGCAGTCTGAGCGACAGGTCAGCGCCATGCGGGGCGAAGGGCCGCGCCCCGGCCCATCTTGACAGCCAGCCCAAAGAATTACATCACCGCCACAAGCGCAAATACCGAAAGAACTTCGAGGATAACGCCATGAAACTGTCCCGTCGGACCCTGCTGACCTCCGCCACCGCCGTTGCAGGCGTGTCCCTGATCGCATCGCCCTGGGTGGCCCGGGCCGCCACCACCCATGACATCCAGATGCTCAACAAGCATCCCGAGATCAAGCGGCTGCGGCAGGTCTTCTATCCGCGCCTCCAGGTGGTTGAGCCGGGCGACAGCGTGCGCTTCCTGGCAGTCGATAAGGGCCATAACAGCGTGTCGGTCAAAGGGATGATCCCCGATGGCACTGAGGAGTGGAAGGGCAAGATCAACGAAGAGGTCGAGATGACCTTCGAGATGCCGGGCCTTTACGGCTATCAATGCGTGCCGCACGCAGCCTCGGGCATGGTCGGCCTGGTCGCCGTCAAGGGCGAGGGCATGATGGACAATCTTGAAGCGGCCCAGGACGTGCGCCAGCGCGGCAAGGCCAAGAAAATCTGGCAAGAAATCTGGGCCGAGCTTGAAGAGCTCGATCTCGCCACGAGCTGATCGCGGTCCCCAGCCGGCTTTACCCAAGCTGAAACCGGAAGCCGGGGCGCAAAGCGCCCTGGCCCAGACCACAAAGACGGTACGGCCAGTTCGGGAACCCAGTGCGGCACAGCCAGTGCGGGCACACCTTTTCAAAGCACATCTGGACATCGCGGCTGAGCCATTCGGCAGTGCGCTGAGAGCCGTTGATGCCGCTTTCGGCCCGGCACCTCGTTCTGGGCAGCGATGCTTCTAGGGCTGGCCTTGCGCGTAGCGCGCCATGGCCGCGACGCTGCCCTCAGCCCAAAGCAGCTTCAGCCAGCTGCCAAATGCCGATCGGAATGCATCGGCCTGGGCAAGATCGCCGTACAGATTGGTCCGGTCCAGCCAGGCTTCGGGCGTCGATTGTGACGTCCGCGCGGCGCGAACAAGCTCAGCCCAGAGCGGGTCATTGTCTGAAATCTCGCTGCCATCTTCGCGCATGCCCGCGCA
>JBCDDO010000174.1:0-6411 GCA_039180245.1 Pseudomonadota bacterium
CAAAAGTCACAGCTCCGGACCTCACAGGCCCGGAAAGCACGGGACCAAAAATCACAGGCCCGGAAAGCACAGGCCCGGAAAGCACGGGACCAAAAGCACGGGACCAAAAATCACAGGCCACCAAACATCACAGCACTGGAAACCACGCGGCGGGGTATCGGGCGACAACGCCGGGAGGAGCACCGGCGTCACTGCGCTACTTGCCCGATATTTACCTGTAACCCGCCCCCTCTGACACACTAACGCCAGACGCGTGACTGAAACTCTCCCACCCAACGCCCACGCATCGCACGAGGAGAAAGATGGTTGGAAATTGGGACGGGATTGCGGCACTCCAGCGGAGATCTGGTGAAACCTGCGCCATCGAAGCGCCACATTCGGCCGCGCCGCGGCCCGATCCTGCCGCGCTTTGCCCTCGCTCAGCACCCAATGGCAGCTCCGTTGGCCCGGCTGACACAGGGCCCGCCCTCTGAAGCCGGCCCAATCAGCCGGCCAGCCGGCCTGCCTGCATCTCAGCCGGTGCAGGCCTGTCGCGCGGCCTCCAATGCCGGCGGCAGTGCCGCGGCAAAGGCGTGAAGATCGGCGGCGCGCCCAGCGCTGACCCGAATGCAGCGATCCTGCGGTGCGACAAAGGGCATGCGCACGAAAACCCCGCGCTCGGCCAGCGCTGCGACCAGCGCCCGGGCCAGGGCCCCGTCCGCGCCGATGTCCAGCGCCACGAAATTGGTGGCCGAGGGCAGGGCACGCAGCCCGTTCTCAGCACCGATTGCGCCGATCCGCGCCTTGGCCGCCGCAACCTCGGCACAGACATGCGCCACCCAGCCCGCATCCGCCAGCGCGGCCAGCGCACCGGCCTGGGCAACCCGGTTCACCCCGAAATGGTTGCGCACCTTGTTGAACGCCCCGGCCAGCCCGGCTTCGGCAATCGCATAGCCGACCCGCGCGCCGGCCATGCCATGGGCCTTTGAAAAGGTGCGCATGCGGATCACATTGGGCCGGCCGACATCGATGGGCGGCGCGGTCCCCTCGGGCGCAAACTCCACATAGGCTTCGTCCAGGCAGAGCACCGTGTCGGCGGGCAGGGCGTCGATCATCGCCTGCAGGCGCGCCGCCCCGTGCCACGAGCCCATCGGATTGTCGGGATTGGCCAGATAGATCAGTGGCGCGCCGGTGGCATGCGCGCGGTCCAACAGGGCGTCGGGATCCTCGGCATCGTTGCGATAGGGCACCTGCTCAAGCCGGCCGCCAAACCCTGCCACGTGATAGTTGAAGGTCGGATAGGCCCCGGCCGAGGTCACAACCGGGGTGCCGGGGGCGACCAGCAGGCGCACCAGATAGCCCAAGAGCCCGTCAATGCCCTCGCCCAGCACAATGTTCTCCGGCGCCACCCCGTGATGGCGGGCCAGCGCTTCGCGCAGCGCGTGGTTTTCGGGATCGCCATATTGCCACAGCTCCGAGGCCGCGCCCTGCATCGCCGCAATGGCACCGGGCGAGGGGCCGAACACGCTTTCATTGGCGCCGATCCGGGCGTCGAAACAGCGGCCCAGCCGGCGCTCCTGGGTTTCGGGGCCGACAAAGGGCACCGTCGCGGGCAGCCCGGCGGCAATCTCGGTGTAACGCGGTGTGCTCATGAATTGGGCATTAACGGTTTGAACCAGCGCTTGGCAAGGGGGCGGGTGCAGCCGGTTGCGCCAGCAGCGCCAGCGCGGTCAGCGCCACCCCCGACAGGATGCGCGCCGCCGCCCAGCCATGGCCCAGCAGGCCCTCCCACAGCACCACCAGGCTCGGCACCAGATAGGTGTAGGCCATCACTGTGCCCGCCGGCAGGCGCAGGGCGGCAAATTGCTGGAGGAAGAACGAGACCGAAGTTGCCAGCACCGCCAGATAGAGGATCGCCAGCCACACCACCCCGGGCAGCGCCGCCAGATCCACCCGCGTCAGCCCCGCCGCGCCGGTCACCCCCAGCCAGAGCGTCGCACCCGCCAGCACCCCAAAGGTGAAGACCAGCGGCGGCTCGCCGCGGTTCAGCCGCGGGATCAGCGGCGCGTAAAGGGCAAGGGCTGCGCAGCCGATCACAAAGATCGCCTCGCCCGTCCCGACGCGAAAGGCCAACATCCCCGCCCAATCGCCGCGGAAAATCACCCAGACCGCCCCGGCCGCCCCGACCGCCAGTGCAGCGGCCATGCGCGGCGTGGTGCGCTGGCGCAGCACCATCCAGCCAAAAAGCGCGGCCATGGCCGGGATCAGCGTGAACACCGTGCCGGTCGAGACCGGATCGGTGCGCAGCAGCGCCTCGAACATCAGCACAAAAAACACCGCCATCAGACCGCCCAGCAGCAGATAGCGCCAGGCCCCCGCCCCATGCTGCCGGCGGAGTGTGCCGGAGGCCGCGGCCAGCCCGCCCATCAGCGCCGTGGCCAGCAAAAAGCGCAGCAGGTTGAGCGAGGCCGGCTCCAGATGCGGGGCGGCGAGCGCGCCAAGGCTGAAGGAGCCCGAGACCAGGCCGGCATAGATCAACATCGCCAGATGGCCGCGCCGCCGCGCGCGCTGGCCGTGTCGGTCCGGCGCCGGCATCCCCTGGCCGGGCCCCGCGTCAGCGGGCATCGGGACGCGCAGCCTCGGTCTGCCCGGCAAAGATCGCATGAAAGCGTGACCGGCCTGACCATACGACCCGGCATTCGGTCCGGCAGAGCCTGAAGCTGGGGCGGAGAGGCCCGTGCGGCGAACGCATAGCAGCGGCAGCGCGGCGGCGAAAGGCGGCGGTCATGCCGACCACCCTAAGGCGGACGCCCATCGCCGAAAAGGGATGGTTTTGGTTGACAGAACAACGCGATTGCGGCAAGGGCGACGCGATGACCGTGCCGACGGGCCAAGGGCGGGCGGCAGGTTGGATGGCGTGTAGCGGCGATCCAACGCGCGGCCCGCCCTCCGCATCACAGGCCCATTCCCGTCCCTGCAACGGCACAGTCCGGCCGGCATCATTGGACCTTGCGCGCAAGCGCGCAGCGCGGCCGAACCGCCAGCCAGGCGCCCGCTAACCGATCCTACATGTTTTTCGGTCAGGGTTCCGCCCGGTTGTGTAGGGATGTGTTTGTGCAAATGGGTGGCGTGAAACCGGCCGGCGGACGGCCAGTGCTCCGCGAGGGATTGGCCCGAACCGTGCTGCCGGTGCATTGGCCGGTGGCCCAAAAGCTCTTGGCGAGTTTTTGCATCAGCATGCTGCTGGTGCTGCTGGTCAGCCGCGAGGGTCTCAGCGTCATGGACGCCGCCCAGGTCACCATTGACCTGGTCGAGGACCGCAATGCCCGCGATGTCCGCGAAACCCAGACGCTGGCGCGCGCGATCGAGGCCATCGACAATCATGTCTATTCGCTGACCGATGCCGACAGTGTCGAAGATGCCGTCGAACATGAGGCGGCGATCTCCGAGCGGGTGGCGCGGCTCTACCGGTCGGTCGATCTGCTTGCCACCTCGGACATTATGGACCCCTGGACCTTGGAGCGGATGCGCGGCCTCATCGGATCGGTGCAGGATCTTTCCGGAGAGTTGGTTCTGGTGGTCATGCAATCGGTCGATGCGCGCCGCGCCGGCATTCAGCTTGGCCGCGATCTGCTCGCTGGCCATGCGATGTTTGAACAAACGCTGTCGCAGGAATACCACCGGCAGCAATCCGCCTTTGTGATCGGCGTCGACATGCTGCGCCGCGAGGATCGGGCCCTGCAGCGCATGGTCCGCCAACTGCAGGCCTCGCCGGCGGTGGAGCCGCCCACGCGCCGGATGGTGGCCGCAGCGCTTGCCCATGTCACCGCCCGCATGGCCGGACAGGATCTCGACCGCACCCGCCAGGCGCTTCTTGCCGCAACCGCCGGCATCGCGCGCCACGGCATCGCCGCGCAGGAGCTGCGCGACGCGCTCGCCCGGCTTGCCGCGGCATCGGCCCCGCTGGCGCCGGCGGCGGCGTTGGCCGACATCGCCACCCTCTCGGCCCTTGGCCCGCATGTCCTGCATGCGCGGCAGACCGCTCCCACCTTCGCCCTGCCGGCGTGGGATGGCGTGCCGGCCTCGGTCTCCGACATGCTGTCGGGCTTTGCCGAGCGAACCGGCGAGATCAACGCGCTCAGGGCCGAGATCAACACGGTGATGGGCATGCGGCTTTCGGCGTCAAAGGCGCGCAACCTGGCCGAGCTCAGCCGCTACGGACCGCTCTTTGACGCAGCACGCGTGAATGCCGAAGCGGCGCTGCGGCGGCTTGAGGCGGAGCGCACCATGCCCGAACTGCACGCCGCCACGCTGCGGGTGCTTGCGCTTGCCGGACCGCGCGGCGTGTTTGACGCCCGGCGCGACGAGCTCTCGCGCCAGTTTTCGCGCGATCAGCGCGTCGCCCGGCTGGAACGGGTGATCCAGGAAATCTCGGCCGATGCGACGCTTTTGTCGACCGCGGCCAGCGCCAATGCCACCCTGGCCGCCAGCGCGCTGTCGCAGCGGCTCGCGGCGGGTCAGGACCGCACACTGGTCCTGGCGGCAGTGGCGTTTTTGGTCTGCGGGCTGGTTGCGGTGCTGATCATGCGCGCGGTCTCCAACCCGCTGCGCGCCATGGCCCGGCTGATGCGCGACATCGCCCGCGGCGAATATGGCGCCCCGATCCCCTATCAGGCGCGCCGCGACGAGCTGGGCGAGATGGCCCGCTCGATGGAGGTGTTTGCCGATGCGATGCGCGACCTGTCGCATTCGCGCGACGATCTGCGGCGCACCGCGCTCACCGATCCGTTGACCGGTCTGCCCAATCGTCGCGGGCTGGCCGCGGCGATGACCGAGCTGTCGGCCCTTGCCGATGCCAAGACCCAGCATGCGGTCATGCATGTCGATCTCGACCGCTTCAAGGCGGTGAATGACACGCTGGGCCATGCGGCCGGCGATCACGTGCTGATGCATTGCGCGCGCATCCTCACCTCGGTGACGCGGCGCACCGACATCGTGGCCCGGGTCGGCGGCGATGAATTTGCCGTGCTCTGCCGCGACCCCGCCACCCAGGATCTGGCCGCCGCCATTGCGACCCGGCTGATCGAAGAGGTCTCCGAGCCGATCCCCTATAAGGACCGGCAATGCCAGATCGGCGCCAGCATCGGCATCGCGCTCTGGAAGCCGAGCGTCGAGCCGGATGGCGAGCGCGCGCTGGCCGATGCCGATATCGCCCTTTACGACGCCAAATCGGATGGGCGCGGCCGCCATTGCTTCTTTGAAGAGGCCATGCGCTACCGCATCCTGAACAGCGCCGAGCTGGCCCGCGAGATCGAAGAAGGCTTGGACCGCGACGAGTTCGCGCCGTTCCTGCAGCCGCAGATCAATCTGACGACCGGCGCGCTGGTCGGCTATGAGGCGCTGGTGCGCTGGCGCCATCCGCGGCGCGGGCTCTTGCACCCGTCGGATTTTCTCGACGCCGCCGAGGAAGCCCGGCTGCTCGACCGGCTCGACGAACGCATGCTCACCCTGGCCTGCAGCGCGCTGCGCCAGCTTGAGCAGGGCGGCTTTCCCGCGCCGCAGGTCAGCGTCAATATCTGCGCCTCGCGGCTGGGCGATCCGGGGCTGGTCGACAGCGTCAAATGGACCGTCGACCAGTTCGGGCTGAAAACCTCGCAGCTTGGCATCGAGGTGCTGGAATCGGTGCTCTTGAATGAGCGGGCCGGCCATGCGCCCGACAATATCCGCAGCTTTGCCGCGGCCGGGTTTCCCATCGAGCTCGACGATTTCGGCACCGGCCATGCCGCCATCTCCAACCTGCGCAAATTCCCCGTCGACCGGCTGAAGATCGACCGCGATTTCGTCGCCGGCATCGATGCGGACAATGAACTGCGCATGATCACCGAAGCGATCAGCCGCATGGGCAACAGTCTGGGCCTGCAGATCATGGCCGAGGGGGTCGAAACCCCCGAAGAGCTTGCCGTGGTCCGCGAGCTGGGCTGCGATTCCGCCCAGGGCTTCCTGATCGCACGGCCGATGCCGCTCGATGAGCTGGAGCGCTGGCTGGCGGACCGCGCCGCGCAGGACGAGGTGGATGCATTGGGTGCAGCGCCCGGCATCGGGCGCACGGCCAAGGCGAGCTGACGGATCGGGCGCCGGTGAACTGGCCGGAGGGACCGCTCGGGTTTGGAGCGGTCAAGTCATTGGCCCACTACAAATAAAGATATGCTAAACCGGCAATTGCCCAAACAGAGCAAGCCGCATTGAGCCAGATTGTGATCGAACGAAAAGCTTTATTGCTCTCAATTCTGGAATTTGAAGCGTAATACTTGAATGTTACAAATCAAATCGAAATAGAATCAAAATAAATACCGACACAAAATGGAATAATCAAATTTGTTTTAGATACCAAAATTATCAAATCCCTTTCAGAAATATACCGATCCAATATTC
>JBCDDO010000175.1:0-6397 GCA_039180245.1 Pseudomonadota bacterium
GAGACCACGACGCGGGTTCTGGCCAGCCTCACCCCGCGTGAGGAGCGGGTCCTGCGCATGCGCTTCGGCATCGGAATGAACACCGACCACACGCTCGAAGAGGTCGGCCAGCAATTCAGCGTGACCCGCGAGCGCATCCGCCAGATCGAGGCAAAGGCGCTGCGCAAGCTCAAGCACCCGTCCCGCAGCCGCAAGCTGCGCAGTTTTCTGGATCAGTAACGCGCGGGGTCAGGGGCGGGTCGCCTTTGACCACAATGTCCTGACAACGGACCAGAGAAGCAGCGCCAAAAGGCCGAGCAAAGCGAGCGACGCCAGGAGACTCGCCGCGAGGCCGCTCGCACTAACGGTTTCCCAAGTGGTGATGTCGGTGAATTGGCGAGGCACCGGCAGCAGCGCGGCAAGCGGGCTTTGAAAGGCGGTGCTGACGGCGGTCCCGCCATGCAATAACCAAAAGAGGGCTTTGGTCACAGCGGGATAGCGCATCGCCCCGAACCGGGTCTGCGCCCAGATGATCGCGCCGATGACCGCCAGCACGGCCCCGATCATCATCGTATAGCGGTGGGTATGGACAATGTAATAGGTGTCGTGAATGGCCGGCGCAGCCTCGGGGACCTGGCGCAGCACCTCCTCCATCTGCACAAAACTGAACACGCCGCCAGCCAGATGGACCGCCGCGGCGGCAAAAAACAGGGAGGCAGGCGCCCCGCCCCTGAGCTGCGCAATCAGGGGCGCCAGGATCAAACCGGCCAGAAAGACGAGAGCATAGGTCATGAGCGGTCGCGCCATTGGGGTCGTGTTGGGGGCATGTATAGCATGCCATGGCCCGCGCGGGCGCTTTGGTTGCGGGATGAATGCCGGTCACGGTGCGGCCGGGTGGGCCGGGCCACGAAAGCGGCCGTCGGCGTCGCCCGCAGGCGTGTCATGCCTCGGAACATGCCGGCCGTCGCAAAGCGGTGGGCCGGGTTGCATCGCATCGATCGAAGGCAACGCCGCGATCCTAGCACGCCTGCGCACCGGGATCACGCGGTCGGACCCCTCCAGGGCGACCCCGCGGGTTGGCTTGCGCCGCGCGGGGCGGCTAGTTCAGATAGCGGTCGAACCAGCCCAGCGTGCGCGACCAGGCAAGCTCGGCGGCATCGGGGTCGTAGCGCGGCGTGGTGTCGTTGTGAAACCCGTGATTGGCATCGGGGTAGATATAGGCCTCATAGATCTTGTTATTGGCCTTCAGCGCCGCCTCATAGGCCGGCCAACCCTCATTGATGCGCGCATCAAGCTCGCCCAGATGCACCAGAAGCGGCGCCTGGATGCGCGGCACATCCTCGCCCGCGGCATGCCGGCCGTAAAAGGGCACCGCGCAGGCCAGTTCGGGATAGGCCACGGCCAGTGCGTTGCACACCCCGCCGCCATAGCAAAACCCCACCGCGCCGACCCGGCCGGTGCTGTCCGCGCGGCCCATAAGATGTTCAAATCCGGCGAAGAAATCGTTGAGCAATTCGACCCGATCGACGGTGCGTTGCAGGGTGCGCCCCTCATCGTCATTGCCCGGATAGCCGCCCACCGAGGTCAGCCCATCGGGTGCCAGCGCCATAAAGCCCGCCTTGGCCACGCGCCGGGCGACATCCTCGATATAGGGGTTGAGGCCGCGATTCTCATGCACCACCAGCACCGCCGGCAGCGGGCCGTCCGCAGCGGCCGGGCGCACCAGATTGCCGCGCACATCGCCGGTGCCGTTGGGTGAGGGATAGGTGATCACCTCGGTCACGATCTCCGGATCGTCGGGGCTCACCTGCTGGGCCAGCGAGTAATTGGGCTGAAGAAGCTTCAGCAACGCCAGTGCCGTCATCCCACCCACGGCAAACTTTCCGGCTCGGTCGAGAAACTCGCGTTTGGTGAGCTGCCCATGCACGTAGAAATCGTAAAGCTCCAGAAGCTCGGGCTGAAAATCCTTCGCCGTCAGGCGCCGCGTCCCGGGGTGGTCCATCTGTGCTCTCCCTGCTGGTTGCGCCCGAGCATAGCACAGGCAGCGCAGCCCCGGGTCCTCACATGCATGCGACCCGGTCTCAGCGGCGCATCGCATCGGCAAAGAGCGGGATCAGACGGGCGGCCCCATCAAGGCTCAGATGATCGTCGTCGAAGTAAAGCGTGCGGCCCTGATCCTCGATTAGACAACGGGTTGCGTCGCAGAGCAGCGCATCGGGGCGGACCAGGGTCACATCGGCCGCCGCCGCCAGCGCCGCGAAGGCCTCCAACACCCCAGCCTGCCGGGCGCGAAAGGCCGCCCAGGCCGGCCCGACCGGTGGGTCGGCACCGAAGCGCCATGCCTGCGCCATGCGCGCCGGCGCGTCAAAGCCCAGCTCCGGCACCGGACCAATGAGGATCGTCTCCGCGCCCGCGGCCCGAATGGCGGCCAGGCTGCGCGCCAGCCCGGCGCGGAATGCCGCTGCGATGCCGGGATGCCCGGCAAGCTCCAGGCGCATCGGCACCTCGCTCTCCTCGCCATAAGGGGTGCCGGTCTCGGCCAGCGCCCAACGCGCGCCGAGCAGCACCTGGCGCGGGCGCTCAGCGGTCAGAAACGCCGCCACCCGGCGATGAAACAGCTGGCAGCTTGTGGTGTCGCGGCCGCGGCGCACTTCGACATCCAAAAGCGGAGGGCAGCCGCCATGATGCAAAAGCCATCCGGCGCGCCCGGCCTCCAGGGCCGCCCCGGCCACGGCATGCACGAGCACGCCAGCATGGGAATCGCCCCAGAGCAGGAAGTCGGGCGCCGCCGCGGGATCGCCGATGCGGCAGGCAAAGGCGGCCGGGTCCGCACCCTCGGGCGCCCGGCCCAGCGCCCGGTTCAGCTCGGTGCAGGCCGCGTAAGCTGCGCGCATCTCCGCCTTGGCATCGACCATGGCCACGATCTGCTGCGGAAACCGCTGCGGCAGGCCACGGCTGAGATCGAGCATGCCCGCCACCAGCAAAAGCACCAGCATCCCCGATGCGGCACCGGCAAAAAGCCCGCGTCGCCCGACGCGCACAGGGTTTCGAAACGGCCGCTCCACCCAGCGCCAGGAGCCATAGGCCAGGACCACGGAGAGCACCAGCAGGGCTGCGATTTCGCCCGGGCCCAGCGGGCGCATGGCGATATAGCCCGCAAAGACCAGGACCGGCCAATGCCACAGATAGAGCGCATAGGAGATCAGCCCCAGCCCGACCAGCGGCGGCAGGCTGAGCAGCCGCTGCGTCCAGAGACCTGGGCTGCGTCCGGCATGCAAGACCAGCGCCGCGCCTGCGACCGGGGCGAGCGCGGCCAGGCCGGGAAACACGGTCTGCGCGTCATAAAGAAACACCGGCAGAAGGATCAGCGCCAGCCCGACGCCAGCCGCGATCTCGGCATACCGCCGCGCCATGACATGACGGGCGGAAAGTGCCACCAACGCCCCGGCAAGAAGCTCCCAAGCGCGCAGATGCGGCATGAAAAAGGCCCGCGCCGCGTCCTCGGCCGTGAACCAGAGCGCGGCGGCAAAGGAACACAGGGCCAGCGCCGCCAGCCCGGGCAGAAGCAGCGTGCGCCGGGCGCGGATCAGCCCCCACAGAACCAGCGGGTAGAGTATGTAGAACTGCTCCTCAATGGCCAGCGACCACATATGCAGCAACGGTTTGGTCTCGGCCGGCGCGTCGAAATAGCCCAGATCGGCCGCAAAGACGAAATTGGCGTAAAAGAGCAGCGTGCCGGCCAGGCTGCGCGCGAAGTCCGACAGATCGGTCGGCACAAACAGCGCCACCGCGGCCAGTGTGGTCACGCCGGACACAAGTAGCAGGGCCGGCAGGATCCGCCGCACCCGCCGCTCGTAAAACGCCAGCAGCGAGAACGAGCCGTCAGGCAGCCCGCGCATCAGGATCGAGGTGATCAGGAAACCCGAGATCACGAAGAACACGTCGACGCCGACAAAACCGCCCGAAAATCCCGGCACCTTGGCGTGATAGAGCACCACCGGCACCACCGCGAGGGCACGCAGCCCGTCAATGTCGGGTCGATAGCGCAGCCCGCTGGGATGCGGCGGATCGGGGCGGTCATGCGGCGCCATGCGGGCTCTCCCTGAAGTCGGGCGGTTCTGGCGTCTGAGGCGCGGCTTGGCAAGACGCCTTGGCCGTGACCGCGGTCACGGCGCGTCGGGCCGATCGCCCGCATGTTGGTCTTGACCCGGTTTTAGAGCGCAGGAGAGCGACATGCCCCGCAGCATCACTTGGACCATCGACACGCCCGAGGCGGATGTTTTCGAGTTCGAGATCCCCGAGGCGCAAAGCACCGATCTGTTCGGCTTTGGGCATCTGATGGAGGGCGAGGAGGAGGAAGAGCTTCAGACCCGCCCCGCCGAGGCCGGTTGGGTGTCCGACTGCCCGGAGGATCCGCTGGGCCCGCTGGCCAATTGGGACGACGACGCGCCGATCGATCCCTGGGGCTGATCCCCGACAGGCGCGGCGGCTCGGCAGGCCGCGGCAGGGCTTGCGCCCCCCAGGCGCCCAACGCGGCCCATCGGCGCGGGTTTGTGCCCGCTGTCCCGGCGGGCTGGCGCGGTCAGCCCAACCCCGCTCACGCCTGTCCCGCAGCGATCAGGCTGCGGGCGATGTCCCGAAAGCACGACGCCGCGGCGCTGTCGGGATGCGTCAGCACCACCGGCGTGCCGGCATCGCCTGACAGGCGGGTGTCGAGATCGATGGGGATCTCGCCCAGAAACGGCACGCCAAGGCGCGCGCCCATCTCCTGCGCCCCGCCATGGCCGAAAAGCGGCGTCACCTCACCGCAATTGGGGCACACGAAGCTCGCCATATTCTCGATCAGGCCAACCAGCGGCACCTCGGTGCGCTCAAACATATCGACGGCCTTGCGGGCGTCGAGCAGGGCGACATCCTGGGGGGTGGAGACGATCACCGCGCCGGTGACCGTGGTGCGCTGCGCGAGCGTGAGCTGCACATCGCCGGTGCCCGGCGGCAGATCGATGATCAGCACGTCAAGCTCGCCCCACACCACCGAAAACAGGAATTGCTGCAATGCCTTCATCAGCATCGGCCCGCGCCAGACCGTGGCCGTCTCCTCAGCAACCAGCAGACCCATCGAGATCATCGCCACGCCATGCGCCCGCAGCGGGTTGATCCGTTGCCCGTCCGGCGAGGTGGGCTTGTCGCGCACCCCCATCATCCGCGGCTGGCTGGGGCCATAGACATCGGCATCGAGCAGCCCGACCCTGCGGCCCGCACCCGCAAGGGCCACGGCGAGATTGGCCGCAACCGTGGATTTCCCCACGCCGCCCTTGCCCGAGCCCACGGCCAGAATGCGGTCCACGCCCGGGATCGGATGCCCCGGCTGGGGCGCGCGCCGTTCGGCCTGCGGCCCCGGTTTGGGCCCCGATTGGCCGCCCGCGCCGCGCAGATCGGGCGGTGGCCCTTTGTCGGCGGGCGCCGCCTCGGGCCGCCCAGGCTGGGCCGCCGCAGTCAGGATCACCCGCGCCGAGGACACCCCCTCCAACGCCGCGATCGCCGTTTCGGCGGCCTTGGCAAGCGGCATCATGGCAGCGCCACGGGCGCCCGGAACCTCCAGGATCACCTGCGCTGCGCCGTCGCTCAGCGTCACCGCACTGACATAGCCCGCCGCGACCAGATCCCGCCCGCTGGCCGGATCGACAATGCGCGCCAAAGCGCGCCGGATGCTGTCTTCGCCCATGCCTGCGGATCTCCCCTAGCCGTCCTCGCGATATAGGGGTGCGGGAACCGCCCCCACAAGCCCGGCGGCGCGGCTGCGGGGGTGACGAGCATCGCATGGGGAACATGAGCGTCGCAACAGGGGGCAAGCGCAGGGCGCGGCTTGGCCGGACGCTCAGCCCTGCGGCGTGACGATGCGCCGGGCCGCACCGCGCTTCAGGCCAAGCTGCCGCTCGCGCCAGATGATAAAGCGCCCGCGGTGACGACCAGCACCGTCCCGTTCAACATCGGCATGGTGGGTTTTTCGGCAAAGGCAGGCAAGGGCGGATGGTCGTTCGGCCCGTATGCGGTGATGCTTTGTGCGGCGAGATAGGCGCCCACCGCCACGGCATAGGTTCGGGTCAAACGCGCCGGATGGCCCGCGCCCCGACGCGACATGACAGCTCAGGCGGTGTCGAGTGCCGCCAGCACCGCATCGCCCATTTGCGCGGTCGAAACCGGGGTGCCGCCCTCGGGCCCCATCAGATCGCCGGTGCGCACGCCCGCCTCCAGCACCTCCTGCACCGCCCGCTCCAGCCGGTCGGCCTCTGCCCCGGCATCGAAGGAATAACGCAGCGCCATGGCAAAGCTCAGGATACAGGCGATGGGGTTGGCCTTGCCCTGCCCGGCAATATCGGGGGCCGAGCCATGCACCGGCTCGTAAAGCGCCTTCGGC
>JBCDDO010000176.1:0-6388 GCA_039180245.1 Pseudomonadota bacterium
GGTTGAAATGAAATCGGGTAAGGATTCACCTTTTTGAGTGCTTGAATCACCAGTGTTGATTTCAATCAATTCACCTCCTAATTTTTTGGCAGATCGAATACGTCTCCTATGGCATGCGGGAATCCCAAGATCTCATCGGCCGGATGATGGACAAGATGGCAGCGCTCAAGAAAAGCCTGCCAGCCGCGGCGCTCGACCCGATTGCCGTGCAGAAAAGCCCAGCCGGAAAGCGCATTCGCAAGCTTGAAAAGGCGCTCGACAGTCTGGTGAGCACCGCCGCCGGGCGGGCTGCCAAGATCGCGGCAGTGGAAAAATCCGTAAAGCCGCTCAAAAAACGGGTGAAGGCGCTGGATGACGGCACGTCGCGTCTGGTCAAGGGCATCGCGGCCGGCACTGGCATTTTGGTCGATATGGGTGTGGCCACGGCCGGGCTTGCCGATGCCAGCTCGGCCTATTCGGCGCTTTGCGCGGCCGAAAAGGCCTCCAAAGGGGTGCTGAGCGTCGCCACAGCGACCATCGGCGAGGCCGATGCGCTGAAAGGTGCTCTGATGGAGCTAACCGGCTAGCAAGGCGGTTTTTGGCACGCCCAACGGGATTCGAACCCGTGTTGCCGCCGTGAGAGGGCGGTGTCCTAGGCCTCTAGACGATGGGCGCCTGGGGTGGGAGTTAACAATTTGTCACGGAATTGCAAGTTGCGCGGTCGAACGCCATTCGGCCAGCTTGCAGTTCCCAGATGTCGAGGAAAGGCGCTAGTCTGGGTATGGCCAATCCCGAAGCAACGGAGGCGCGGATGCAGCGCAGACAGACCGGTGACTGTGCGGGCCTGCAGCGACCTGGGCATGCGGACCGCCTGGAAAACCCCCAGCGGCGGTGGCTGGGTCTGGCACTGCCGGCATTGCTTTTGGGCGGCTTGCCCGCCGATGCGCAGAGCCCAAACCCGGACGATCGCGGTGCCGATGCGCCGGCAGATCCGCGCAACTGGCCCGCAGATCAGGCCGGCGCGGTGGCGGCATTGACCGGAGTGGCGCGGGCGATGCTGGCCGAACAGGCGCGCGCGCTTGCGATGGGCGCGGCGGTCTTTGTCGGCGATCTTGTGCGCACCGGCGAGGCCAGCCGGATGACCCTGGCGCTGGGCGCACGCACGACGCTGCGGCTGGGTGCGGCCACCGAAGTCCAGATCGAACGCTATATTGTCGATGCGGGCGGCGAGATATCGCTTTCAAGCGGCGCAATCCTCTTTGACCGCGAGGGCACGGCCCCGGGCGAACCGCTCACGGTCGACGGCGCCTATGGTCTGATCGCGGTGCGCGGCACCCAGTTCTTTGCCGGGCCCAGCATCTCGCCCTTCGGCGTGTTTGCCGCACGCGGCTCGGTTTCGGTCACCGCCGGCGGCACCGAGGTGGTGTTGACCGCTGGCGAGGGCACCGAATTTGCCGCCCCCGGCGCACCGCCATCGGCCCCCAGTCGCTGGTCGCCGGAGCGGGCGGCCGCGGCGTTGGCGCTGTTGGGCTGACAGGGCGGGGTCCGGGCACGGCCGGGGCCAAGATCGCTAGGCATCCCCGGTGCGGGCGTCAAGCCGCCGGGCTGTTTCGGCCAGCACCGTCAGATCGGCATGCGCATGGGCGATCGCTGCCAGCGTCGCCACATCCTGCCCGACCACCGCGCTGCGCCATGCCGCACGCGTCTCGGCATCCAGCGCCTCGGGCCAGGGCGTGGCCAGCGCCAGCGGCATGGAAAAGCCGCGCAGCGCGTGCGGCCCGAGCGGCATCAGCGCCTCGGGCGACACCGCTGCTGCGGCAACCGGGCCCAGCAGCACCGCGCTCCCGATTTGCTTGTTGGCCGCTTCTAACCGCGCCGCGGCATTCACCGCCGGGCCATGCGCAGTGTAGTCAAGCTTGCGCGCGCCCCCGACATTGCCGGCTATCACCGGGCCGGTCTCGATGCCGATCCGGGTGCGCCCCATCCCCAGCGCCTGGGCCGCCGCCGAGTTGCCGAGCCGTTGGGCGAAGTCGGTCATCTCGCGGGCACAATCCAGGGCCGCTTGCGGATGCCCAGCCAGGTCGAGCGGCAGATTGAAAAAGGCATGGATCGCATCGCCAACGATCTTGTCGATCATCCCGCCATGGGCGACGACAATCCGCGCCATACCGTCGAAATACCGGTCAAGCAGAGCGATCAGCGCTTCGGGGGCGGCGCGCTCGGTCATCGCGGTGAACCCTTCGATGTCGGAAAAAAGTGCGGTGATCTCGCGCCGCTCACCGGCCAGACGCAGCGCGCCCGGCGTCTCGGCGATGCGGTGCACGACATCGGGCGCAAGATGCTGCTCAAAGGCCGAACGGATCCGCGCCGCCTGCCGGCGGGACCGGGCCGCCACCCAGAGCGCAGCGAGAGCAAAAACCAGCGCCGCCGAGATCGCGGGTGCCAACGGGTCGACCAGGATCAGCGACCGGCTGATGGCCAGGAACGCGGCGCCCGCCCCGGCCAAGACGAGCGCCGTTACGGCCGCGGCCCCCGCCCAGGGCGGCAAGCGCAGCGCGGCGATCCCGGCCAACAGGCTGACGGCAAATGCGGCCAGGGGCTCGGCCCAGCCGGTCCAAGCCGGGCGGCGGGGGATCAAACCCGCCTGAAGCTGGGCAAAGGCCAGGGCCTGAAGCAGCGCGGAGGGCACCAGCCGCCCGCCCGGGCCCGGGCGCAGCCCGCCAAGCTCGGGCGCCGCCGCCCCCAGCACGACCACCGCATCGGCAAGCCGGACCATTGCCTGCGGATCGGCGGTCAGCACTGCCTCCGCCGACAGCGTGGCACGCGCCGCGGCCGCCGGGCTGAGCGGCACCAGACGCAGCATCGATGTATCGCCCAGCGCCACATCCCGTCCGGGCAGTCGCAGGACCTCAGCCGGTCCGTCGACCAGAACCGGCGCACCGCCGAGCGTGAGGCGAAGCAGCTCCACGGCCAGACCCGGCGCGAGGATATCGCCCCCGACCACCAGCAGCGGCGCGCGGCGCACGACCGCATCGCTGTCCCCGGGCAGGGACAGCACGCCCAGCCCTTGCGCCGCGGCGCTCAACCGCGCACCGGGTGCGATCAGCCCCTGCGCGTCCCACATGCCGTCGATCCGAACCGGGCTGCGCGCCAGCATCGGCGCGAGCGGCGGCGGCGGCCGCGCCCGGCTGGGATCCATGGCAAGACCAAGCGCGGCGGGTGCGCGCGCCAGCGCCGCGGCCAGGGCCGCATCGCCATCGGGAAGACGTTGCGCCAGTTCGGTCAGCACCGGATCGGGGGCAGCCTGGTCCAACCGACGCGCAAGCGCGGCAGGTGAGCTCTGGTCCGGCCCTTCCAGCAAAATGTCGAGCGCAATCGCCCGCGGTGCTGCCGCCGTCAGCGCCGACAGAAGCGCCGCGAGCCGGTCGCGGGGCCAGGGCCAGGGCCCGGCACGCGCGATGGTCTTGCGGTCGATGGCCACAAACACAGGAAGCGAGAGGTTTGCCGCGGCCGGAGACCGCGCAAGTGCCGCGTCGAATACCCGCTCGCGCAGCCCTGCGGCTGGTCCGGTCTGCGACGCCGCCCAAACCAGCCCGACCACACCGCAAACCAGCCCAAAAAGCAGGGCCGCCTGGCCCAGCCGAGCGGACACCGCGCGTCGCAGCCGCGGGATTGGGCGCAGCCGTCGGGCTGGGCTCACCCGCCGGCCTGCGCGGCCATAGGGCGCCGCCTAACCATCGCCCTGCTCGGCAAGCTCGCTCAGCCGCTCCATGTCATGCAGGATCAGCAGCTTGCGCTCGCTGGTCAACACGCCCTCGCGGCTCAACCGGGCGATCAGCCGGCTGGCATTCTCGCGCGACATGCCCAGATAGGCGCCCAGATCCTGCTGGCTGGCGGCCAGCTCGACCTCGATGCCGCGCGGGCCGCGGCGCCCATGCATCTCAGCCAGGCGGATCAGCCCCGCCGCAAGGCGGCCGGCCACATCGAGATGCTGGTTTTGCACAATGTCCGAGGTCGCCCGGAGCTTTTCGCACAGCACCAGAACCACCTCCATCAGCGCCTCGGGTGCTTCCAGCAGCACCGGCACCAGATCGCGGCGTTGCAGCACGAATATCTCGCCGGCCTCCAGCATGGTCGCCCCAGCCGTGCGCGCGCCGCCATCGAGCACGGCAATCTCGCCGATGATGTCTCCGGCCTTGAGAAAATTGAGCACAAGCTCGCGGCCTTCGGCCGTCACGCGGGTGATCTTCACCGCCCCCGACAGCACCACAATCAGGCTGTCGCCGGCATCATCCTGCTGAAAGAGCGCGTCGCCCCGTTTGGGCCGGCGCAACACCCCCAGCGCGATCAAACGGTCGGTCAACGCTTCGGGCAGGCCGCCCAGAAAGGTGTTGCCAACCAAAAAGCTTCGCGCGGCAGCCATTGCCGTGGCCGTCGAGACTGCCTGCCGATCTGGTCCCGCCACCCGCTGTGCTCCCCATCGCCGTCGATCCGGATCGCCGCCCAGCCTAGGCGATCCGTCGCAGGCTGCAACCCATCTTGGCTTTGGGCTGGTGGTCGGGCACGGGCGGCGCTAGAGACGAGGTATGGCATATGAAGAAGATGGCATTGCGCCCTTTTCGTTCGCGACCGCCGGGGAAATTCGCTTTGGCCGAGGGACAGCCCAGGGCGCGGCCGAGGCCGCAGCCTGGTTCGGCCAGCAGGTGGTGCTGGTTCACGGGCGCGACCCACAACGCGCAAATTGGCTGCGGGCGGCGCTGGATACGGAAGGGTTGGACGTGACCGCGATCGCCTGCCCCGGCGAGCCCGATCTGGCGATACTGGAGACCGCGCTTGAGGCCGCCCGGAGCGCCCAGCCCGCATCGATCGTCGCACTGGGCGGCGGATCGGCCATCGATCTGGCCAAGGCACTGGCCGGGCTGGTGCCAGCAGCCGGTCCGGTGCTCGACCATCTTGAGGTGGTGGGAAAAGGGCTGCCCCTGACCGAAGACCCGCTGCCGCTGCTGGCGCTGCCGACAACGTCCGGAACCGGGTCGGAGGTGACCCGCAACGCGGTGATCGGCGTGCCCGAGCACAAACGCAAGGTTTCGCTGCGCGACGGGCGGCTGTTGCCGCGAATTGCCATCATCGACCCTGCCCTGACCGATGGCTGCCCCCGCGATGTGACGCTTGCATCCGGTCTCGATGCGCTGACCCAAACCATCGAGCCCTGGCTGAGCAAGCGGTCCAATCCGATGACCGATGCGCTGTGCAGCCAGGCGATCCCGATGGCGCTCGACGCGTTGCCGCGGCTGATGTCGCTGCCAACCCTGCCCGAGGCTGCGCCCAACGCTGCGGGCAGCGCATGGGGTCTCGACGCCCGTCGCGCGCGCGATGCGATGTCCTGGGTCGGCCTAGCCGGCGGGCTGGCCCTGGCCAATGCCGGGCTTGGCGCTGTGCATGGGCTGGCCGGGGTGATCGGCGGGGTGACCGGCGCGGCACATGGTGCGATCTGCGGTGCGCTGCTTCCGCATGTTTTGGCCGCCAATCGGGCGGCGCTCGACCCGCTCAGCCAGGCCGGGCGCCGGCTGGCGACGCTCGACACACTGCTCGGACGGGCGTTTGGCGCCTCGGGCGACACCGCCAATGTCGGGTTCGACGCGCTTGAGCGCTGGTCGCAGACATCCGGGCTGCCGCGGCTTTCAGCACTTGGGCTGTCGGTCATCGACCATGCCAAGGTGGCCCATGCCGCCGGCGCGTCATCCTCGATGAAGTCCAATCCGGTCGCGCTCAGCCCCATCGAGCTGAGCGGCATTCTTGCCCGCGCCGGCTAAGACCCTCGACAGCCCCGACGGGCCTGGGCAGACTGGGCGCCCAGCAGCGCCGGGGGAGGGCCCGTGACCCAGTTCTTTTCAGCCGCCAAGCGGCCCGTTCATCTGGGCCGCTACCCGCTGGAGCGGCTCTATCGCACCTCGCGCATGCCCGATCTTGCCAGGGTTCCCGTGACCCAGCCGCTCTCATTCGCGCGGCCCGGCACGCCGGCCTCGATCGTCAACGCGATGGGCGAGTACCAGGCGATGATGGATGCGATCCGCGACGGCCTGGTGAACCGGTCCCGCGCCGAGATCCCGCAGGACGCGCGCGCGCGGGCGCGCCATCTCAAGGCGTTTGGCTATTTCTCCGACGCGGCCATGGTGGGGATCTGTGCGCTGCCCGATGCCGCGCGGCTCGCCACCCCGTTTCGCAACCCCGCCATCGCCCGGCTGGCCGAGGATCTGCGCACGCGCCAGACGAAAACCCTCGCCTCGGGCATCGATGTGATCATGGCCGATCTGAAGGAGAGCATGGAGGCGCCGCCCTCGGGCATTGGCGGGCACACCCATGCGCTGGTCTTTCTTTACGACTGGCCACGCGATCCCAAACGCGGCGA
>JBCDDO010000177.1:0-6365 GCA_039180245.1 Pseudomonadota bacterium
AGGTCCTGGCCGCGCGTTGGCCCGGCCCGGCTTGACGCGCCGGCTGCCAGGCCCTACCGGGGGGCCTGCGGATGGCCAGGCGGTCGCGCCCTTTGCGGGTGAGGAACGTCCGGACTTCACCCCGTTGCGGGGGCGCGACCGCCTGGCCATCCGCAGGCCCCCGGGTAGGGCCTGCCGGCCGGCGCGTCAAGCCGGGCCGGGCCAGCGCGCGGCCAGGACCTCGATGGTGGAGATGTCGGCAGGCGTCAGCACACCGCCGGCCCAGGGGCGAAACCGCAGGCGAAACGCGTCCAGAAGCGCCGCCGCTTGACCGGGCGCGCACCGGTAGCCAAACTGGCGCGCCGCGCGGTGAAACCGCGCAGGATCGGGCAGGCCCGATCCCGATCCGCCCGGCGGATCGGGCGCGCCCTCCGCCCAGACCGACCGTCCCCCCCTGGCAAGGCGGCGCCAGTCAAAACGTGGGCCCGGGTCGCGCTTGCGCGTGGGCGCAACGTCAGAATGCGCGACAACCCCATGCGGCAGGATCGACCAGCGCTGCATGACATCGTCGAGAAGCGCCTCCAGTGCCGTGATCTGGCGATTGGGAAAGGGCCGGGCGCCGCAATTGTCGAGCTCAATGCCGATCGCATGCGAGTTCACATCCGCGATGCCGCCCCAGGCCCCGGCCCCGGCATGCCAGGCCCGGCGATCCTCGGGCACGAGCGCCCAGATCTCTCCCGCGCCACCGATGAGGTAATGGGCCGAAACCTCGACGGCCGGATCGCACAGCCGCGTCAATGCGGCCTCTGCACTGGCCATCGCGGTGTAGTGGAGCACGACCAGCGACGGTCGCGCCCGGCCCTGGCGTGGCCCGTGATTGGGCGAGGGCGCGTGCCGCAGCCTCAGACCACGCCGCCCCAAATCGCCTCGGCGGTCCTGACCACAAGATCGAGCTTGCGCTTTTGATCATCGAGCGTGATGGCATTGCCCTCCTCGGTCGAGGCGAAACCGCATTGCGGCGCAATCCCGAACTGGGCGAGATCGGCATAGCGCCCGACCTCGTCGAACTTGCGCCGCAGATCGTCGATATCCTCCAGCACGCCGCGTTTGGTGGTCACGAAGCCCGGCAGAACCCGTTGCGCCCCTTTGGCCAGAAAGCGCAGCGGCGCGAGATCGCCCGAGCGCTCATCATCATATTCCAAAAAGAACACATCGACCCCGGTGCGGTTGAAGATGGCATCGGCGGCGAGGTCATAGGCCCCTTCGGCGGCATGGGTGGATCGGAAATTGCCCCGGCACATATGCATGCCGATGACCATATCCCCCGGGCGGTCCTTGATCGCCTGATGCATCATCCAGGCATAGCGATCGATCAGCCAATCGGGATCCTGGCCCTGGGCGGTCTTCTCGGCCCGGTGCTTGGGATCGCACAGATAGGCAAAAAAGATATCGTCCATCTGCAGGTAGCGACAGCCGGCGGAATAAAAGGCCCGCACGGCCTTGGCAAAGACAGCAGCAAGATCGTCAAACAGTGCCTGCGGGTCGCGATAGGCCTCGGGCGCAATGTCGCTGGGCGCGACGCGGAAATGACAGGCCGAAGGGCCGGGGATCGAGATCTTGGGCTGTACATCGCTCACCGAGGCGAGGTAGCGGAAATGCGCCAGCATCGGGTGGTCGTCGGGGAAGTCCAACGGCCCGGAGATGGTGGGAAAGACCGGACGCAGCTTCATGCCCGCGAACTGCACGCCCTCATCGCGTTCGACGAGGTCGAGCCCTGTCAGCCCGCCCATGAAATCGTAATGCCAAAACGATCGGCGCGCCTCGCCATCGGTGACCACAGGCAGCCCGATATCCTGCTGCATGGCCACCAGATCGCGGATCGCGGCATCCTCGATCTCGGCCAGGGCCTCGGCCGAGAGGCTGCCCTCCTCAAAATGGCGCTTGCGCGCGGCCTTCACGCCGTCGGGGCGCAGCAGGCTGCCGACATGATCGGCCCGAAACGGTGCGGTCGCAGGTGACATGGGCACCTCAAAGGTGGTTTCTTTTACGCGAGCCTGCATGAAAGTCGCCCGATGTCCAGCCGTCCCTCTCCCCTGCAAAACCGCGTGGCCCCCGACGGCACCCTGCTTGCCGACCCGGCCCGCGGCCTGCTTATGGGCAATCGCGGCGGGCAGATCCATGCCGGCTGGCGGCTGGCACGGCGCCAGGCCTCGCGGCGTTGGATCGCCTGCACGCTGTGCTTTAAGAAGCGCCGCCGGCAGGTCTGGCAAAGCGGCTATACCGAGCTTTTCTTTCTGGACGAGGCCACAGCATTTGCTGCCGGCCATCGCCCTTGCTTTGAGTGCCGCCGGTCCGAGGCCAAGGCCTTTGCGGCCGCCTGGGCCGCAGCGGACGGGCTGCCGGTCCCGCCGCGGGCCGATGCAATGGACCGGGTTCTTGCCGTGCAACGCCGGCACGATGGCCCGGCCTGCTCCGCCTTAGTCTTGCCCGATGGCGCGATGTTTGCGGCCAACGGGCTTTGGCTTTGCATTGCGGGCGCGGCGCGGCGCTGGTCGCCGGCCGGCTATGGGCCGACCGTGCCGCTGCCCACAGACCCGGTCCGCCCGCTGACCCCCGCCGCAATCCTTGCGGTGCTGCGGGCCGGCTACCGCCCGCTGCTGCATCCCACAGCTTCGGGCGGCTAAGCCCGCGTCCAGCGGAGCAGGCCGACCACGATCCCGCCCAAGATAAGTGCCCCGGCCAGGAGCGCGGTCCAGGTCAGCGCCTCGCCCAGCAATACCACACCAAGACACACCGCGATGGCCGGCGCCGAAAGCTGCGCCAGCGCCCCTCGCGTTGCCCCAAGGCTTGGCAAAAGCGCGTACCAAAGCGCATAGCCCATGGCCGAGGTCACCCCGCCCGACAGCGCTGCCAGAGCCAAGCCATGGCCAGTTGCCGAGGCTGCGTCGGGCCAGGTCAGCAAGGCGGCCAGGACAAGCGGCAGCGTGTAGAGAAAATTGCCGGCCGTGGCCTGCAAGGGGTCGGCCACACGGCGCCCGATCAGCGAATAGACCCCCCAGCCCAGCGCCGCGATCGACATCAACGCCACCGCGACCGGCGCGACCGACACCGATCCGGATGGCGCAGAGAGGATCGTCAGCCCCAAAAACGCCAGCAGCATGCCGGCCCAGCGCTGCAGGGGCGGGCGCTCGCCCTCGATCAGCGCGCCGACGAACATGGTGATCTGCACCCCGCCGAACAGCACCAGCGCGCCCACCCCGGCATCCATCGACACATAGGCAAAGGAAAACCCCAGCATGTATGCGCTGAGCCCGAGCACGGCGCCAGGATCGGGCCGCGCCAGCGCTGGAATGGACCGGTTGCGAAGTGCCAGGAGCGCAAAGAGCACCGCGCAACCCGCCGCCACACGCATCGCGGCAAAGCCCGCCGGCCCGATTTCGCCGTCGGCCAGCGCCAGGCGGTTCAGGATCGAGTTTGCGGCAAAGGCGACCATTGTCAGTGTGGTGAGAAGAGCAATCCGCATGGGCCGTCGGTCTTTCGTTGCGGGACCTTTGCCGCCCCTGCATTGCCGGTACACCCAGGCTTGGCTTAGGCTGGGACGCTGCACAAGGAGATAGCCGCTCATGCGAAAAGTTGCGCTGGTCACCGGCGGCGCGCGCGGCATCGGTCACGCAATTGTCACCGATCTTGCCCGGGACCATGACGTGGCCTTCACCTGGCGCAGAACAGAACCGGCAGACGCCACGCCGCATTTGGCGCTCCGGGCCGATCTGACCGAGCCTGAGGCCGCCGCATCCGTCGTTTCCGCCGTCATCGCGCGCTTCGGCGCACTTGATGTGATCGTTAACAATGCAGGTCTTGCCAGCCCTTCGCCGCCCGATGCGTTCGATGCGGCGGCACTTGGCCAAGTGCTTCAGGTCAATTTGCTGGCCGCGCAAGCGCTGCTGGCGGCAGCCTTGCCGCATCTGCGCAATGGCGCTGCCATCGTCAACATCTCCTCGGTCAACGCGATGCTTCCACCGCGGGGTGCGGCGGTTTATGGGGCCAGCAAGGCGGCCCTGAACCTTTGGACGCGCGGCATGGCCAAAGAGCTGGGGCCCCGTCAGATCCGGGTGAATGCCGTGGCCCCCGGCGCGGTCGACATTCCGGACGCGCTGCGGCCGGACGCGCTGCGTGCGTTGTTCATCAAAGAGACCGCCTTGGGCCGTCTTGCAGCCCCCGAAGACATCGCCCGGGCGGTGCGGTTTCTGTGCGGAGCAGACGCATCCTTCATCACCGGCGAAATCTTAACCGTGTCTGGCGGCTATCGGCTCTAGCCGCGCCGTGCGCTCAACACCGCGGCAGGTTTCGCATCGTCAGCGCCGCGCTGCGGGTTCAGCCGCGCCAACCGGTGATCCTGGCCAGCTGTTCAGCGCCGTTTGGCGCGGCTGCGGGGTTCGGGATCGCGCTCCAGCAGCGTGCCAAGCTGATCGCGCAGCACCTTGCCGCGCAGCTCTTCGACCGCGCCCTCAGCCAGATCGCCCAGCTGAAAGGGGCCGTAGGAAATGCGGATCAGCCGGTTCACTTCCAGCCCCACGGCCTCGAACCCGCGGCGGATCTCGCGATTGCGCCCCTCCCGCAGACCCACCGTGAGCCAGGCATTCGCGCCCTGCTGACGATCCAACGTCACGGTCATCGGCCGAAAGCGCTCACCCTCGACAGTGAGACCGGCGCGAAGCGGCTCCAGCACCTTTTCTTCGGCATGCCCGCGCGCCCGCACCCGGTAGCGGCGCAGCCACCCCGTTGCCGGCAGTTCAAGCCGCCGCTTAAGCGCACCATCATTGGTAAGGAGCAGCAGCCCCTCGGAGGACAGGTCAAGCCGGCCCACGCTCACCACCCTGGGCATCTCGGCCGGCAAGCGGTCAAACACGGTCGGCCGGCCCTTCTCATCGGATGCCGTGGTGACCAGGCCGGCGGGCTTGTGATAGCGCCACATCCGTGTGGGTTCGGCGGCTGCGAGCGGGGTGCCGTCAAACTCGATCCGATCATCGGGGCCGACATTCAGCGCCGGGCTGTCGATCCGCACCCCGTTCACCCGCACACGGCCCTCCTGGATCATCGCCTCGGCCCCGCGCCGTGACGCCACCCCCGCCCGCGCCAGCCGCTTGGCGATGCGCTCTTGTTTTGGCTGGTTTGGGTCGCTCTTTTGGGCCATGGCGCATGTCCTATAGAACCGCAGCGCCGAACGAAAGCAGCCGCAGGCAGCAGCGCAGGGGTTGCATCGCCGCATATGCGCGGGCCAGATCGGCGGATGAGCGCGCACCCGGTCTCTTCGAAGGATCCTGGCGCCGCCCCGTTGCGGACGGCGCGGCTGGTCGGCCATCGCTGCCAGGACCGCGACGGGCCGGCGATCGATGCGGTTTTTGCCGATCCCGAGATCCGCTACTGGGCGCTGCCGCGCGCGCCGGGCAAAGCCGCGGTCTGGACAGCGCAAAGCGGCGCCGCCACCGCCCAGCGCATGGCGGCGCATTGGGCGGCGCATGGCTGGGGTCCACGGGTTTGGCATGATGCCGGCGGTGTCGTCGGCCTTGCCGGGTTGCAGTTTGCGATTTTGAACGGGGAAGGCGCGGTCGAGATTGCGTTCGCGATCCGGCGCGATGCACAGGGCCAGGGCTATGCCCGCGAGGCGCTCGCGGCGATCCTGGCCGAGGCGCCGCGCATCACCCATCGGCTGCGGGCCTCGGTCTGGCGCGGAAACGGCGCGGCCCTGCATCTGCTGCACGGGTTTGGGTTTCACGCCGCCCCCATTGGCCCGCCTGCTGCGCAGATGCCGGGTCTTCTGGTGCTGGAGCGGCGGCTCGCATGAGAGATCTCAGCATCGGGACGCCGATGGCCCGTGCCCTTGCCGAGGCCCGGGCGGCCGCCGCGCGTGGTGAAACGCCGGTCGGGGCGGTTGTCGTCGACCCGGTTTCGCGGCGCATCCTGGCTGCGGATGGCAACCGCGTGCGGGCCATGGCCGATCCCACCGCCCATGCCGAGATCCTGGCCATTCGCGCGGCCTGCCGAATTTTGGACCGCGAGCGGCTGTCGGGCCTTGATCTCCATGTGACGCTCGAGCCCTGCGCGATGTGTGCCGCCGCCATCGCCGCGGCCCGCATTGCCCGGCTCTATTACGGGGCGGCGGACCCGAAATCCGGCGGCGTCGAGCATGGCGCGCGGGTGTTTGCTCATCCCCAGGCGCATCACCGGCCCGAGATCTATCCGGGCATTGCCGAGGCCGAAAGTGCGGCGCTGCTGCAGGCGTTCTTTGCCGTCCGGCGCTGTGCTGCCGGCAGCTCCAAGCCGCCATCCGAAGGCCCTCCGGGGTCGACACCGACCTGGCCACAGGCGTCGCGACGCCGCAGGCG
>JBCDDO010000178.1:0-6345 GCA_039180245.1 Pseudomonadota bacterium
GACGCGCTGGTCGACGCCCGCGCCCAGCTTGTGCCGCTGCGCGACGAGCTCACCGAGCTGCGCCAGAAGCGCGATGAGCTGACCGCCGATATCGAGAAGGTTCAGACCGCCCTGGCCACCGACTGCCCGCCGCCGGCGGCCATCGCCGACCCGCAGGCCACCCCGGAGGACCCGGATGTCGCGCTTGCGCCCGAGGGCAGCGATCTGCCCCCGGACACGGAGGCGCCGGAGGTTGCGCGCGACCCCGAACTGCCGCCCGAGGAGCGCGACGAGGAGCCGGTGGCGCCGGTGCGGGGTCGCGCGCAACCTCCGGCGCCTCCGTGTCCGGGGGCAGATCGCTGCTCTCGGGCGCAAGCGCGACATCCGGGTCCTCCGGGGTGGCCTGCGGATCGGCGATGGCCGCCGGCGGCGGGCAGTCAGTGGCCAGGGCGGTCTGAACCTTCTCGATATCGGCGGTCAGCTCATCGCGCTTCTGGCGCAGCTCGGTGAGCTCGTCGCGCAGCGGCACAAGCTGGGCGCGGGCGTCGACCAGCGCGTCGCGCGCCTGGTCCATCTGCGTACGCCGCTGATTGGTCGGGTCGGCGCGAAACGCATCGGCCAGCTCGACCCGACGGTCGCTGGCCCGGCGCACCGCCTCGGCCGCGGCCTGCACCTCGTCGCGGACCAGCGCAATGTCCTCATTGAGCGTGCCCAGACCCTCGATCAGGGCCGGCAATGCCAGTTGCAGCTCGTCGCAGGTTTGGGCCCTGGCCGGGCCCGACAGCCCCAGCGATGCAGAGATGACCAACACAGCAATCAGCCAGCGCATTCAACACCCCCCTTGCCCCCGTGATCTTGAACTTGATCTTGAACTTGATCTTGAACCTGATCTTCGATTGTCGATGTCACCTGCGGCGAGCCTAGCTCAGCCGCCGGGCGCCGTCACCTCCTGGCGCGCGAGCAATGCCGAGCCCGGCGCCAGCATCTGCTGGCGCGCCTCGCGGCTGGCGGCCCAATCGACAATCATCGCCACCACATTGGGCGTCGCTTCGGCCAGCGCCACCGCATCGCCGTCATTGCGCGCCGCAAAGGCCGCCCGGTCGAGCGCCGCGCGCAGCGCCGGCTGGTCCGACCCGTCGAGCCGCCGGTCCACGATCATGTGGCGGACGCCATGTTCGGGCGCGATGCGGGCCATGACATTGCGGGCCGAGGCGGTCGCCGTCACCGCCGCATGGCCGCGGCGCAGCAGCGAGGGCATCGCGGCCAGCGACAATTGCGGGTCCCGGCCCAGACCGCCATCGGGATCGATGATGCCCACCGCTTCGGGCACGCGGGCAAAGGCCGCCTCCAGCCGCTGGGTCACCTCATCCTCGGTCAGCCCGGCAACCAGGGCCTGATCGCCGCTGGGGGCCACGAAAAGCTCAAACCCCGCCGCACGAAGCAGCGGCGCCATTGCCTGTGTCGACGGGTCGTCCGAGCGCAGCACGATGCTGACCGGCAAGCCGGTGCCGATCAGCAGCGAGATATCCAGCGTCGCCGCCTGCGGGATCATCAACAGAATCGCAATCGCCGGGCCGTCATCCTGCGAGGGCGGCGGTGCGCCATAGGCCTGCCATGCCGGAATGTCGGGGATCGGCGCCGGTGGCAGCCGGTTCTGCGGCAGCCGGTTCTGCGGCAGCCGGTTCTGCGTCAGCCGGTCCTGCGTCAGCCGGTTCTGCGGCAGCGCAGCCGGGTCAGTGTCGGTCATCGGCAACGCATCGCGCGCTGCACCCTCCAGCGGTGCCATGCGGGCCATCTCCGCAAGCCGGGCCGCCAGGCGCGCGGCCAAATCGCCGGACCACTCCGCCATAGGCGTGTGGGGCGCACGGGGCTGCCAAATCGCCGCCAAAACAAGCGCAGACGCCGCGCCGACCGTCACCGGCGCCGGCAGATCGATCGCGGCGCGCCGCGGCCCGGTCGGGTCGCGCTCCAGCCGGCCCTGCGGATCGGGATCGGGCAGGGGCGGCGCGATCGACGGCACGATGATTGTGGGCGGCATGTCCGGCAGCGATGTCGAGGGGTTTGGCCGCGCGCGCGGTTCGGCCTCGTCGGCCGTGTCCGTGCGGGCCTGGTCGAGATCCTCCTGCGGCGCGGTTTCGGCCGCATCGGGGCGGCCGTCGACAGGCTCTGCAACACCTTCGGGCGCATCTTCGGGCGGGTCGGCCACCGCCGCGGCCGGAGAATCATCCGAAGGATCAACAGCCTCCTCGACATCGGTATTGGCCGCCACCTGGGTGTCCGGCGCCGCGGGATCCTGGCCCGGCAGATCGTCTGACCCGGCATCTGGACCCGATTCCGGCGCGGCGATCTGGGTCCCGGCATCGGGAGGCCTGTCCGCCTGGGACTCAGTCTCGGGCGCAGTCTCGGGCCCAATCTCGGCAACAGTCTCGGGCGCAGTCTCGGGCCCAGTCTCGGGCCCAGTCTCGGGCCCAATCTCGGCAACAGTCTCGGGTGCTGTTTCGGGTGTCGCCTCGGGTCCGGGCTGGGGATCCGCGGCAGACACGGTCTCGACCGGCCCCGGCCGAACAAGGGCGCGCTGCGGCGCCAGCAGCGCCAGGATCACCGCCAGCGCGACGCCAATACACGTGCCGATCAGCACACCACCCATAAACCCGCCGCGTCGGGGGACTGTTTCCGCCATGCGTCGATCCGCTATCGCTGCCCGTGCCTGTTCTCTGCCGCTCGTACCTGTTCGCTGTCGCTCGTATCAGTTTATGCGTCTCAATTTATGCATCGCGCCGAGCCTGGGTGCCTCTTGCTGGGCAATGGCGCCGATCGGGCCCAACAGTTCGGACCCCACGCGACCGGCACAGCCGACTTGACCGGCTCGTGCATCCCAAGCATGTATACCCGCTCTGCCGGCTGCGCCAATAACTTTCGAAGCTCGCTGAGTACGGGTCCCGACATGCTGCTCATCATCGACAATTATGACAGCTTCACCTGGAACCTCGTTCACCTCGTCGGTGAATTGGGCGTCGCGGCCGAGGTTATGCGCAACGATGCCCTCGACGTGGCCGGGGCGCTGGCCCGGGCGCCGCAGGCGATCTTGCTCTCGCCAGGGCCGGGCGCGCCCGAAACCGCCGGCATTTGCGTCGAATTGGCGATGAATGCGGCCGCACAGCGCATTCCGGTGCTGGGTGTGTGCCTGGGGCATCAGGCGATCGGCCAGGCCTTTGGCGGTCGGATCATCCGGCATAACGAGATCGTCCATGGCAAGCTGGCCAGCATCGACCATGACGGCAGCGGCGTCTTTGCCGGGGTGCCCAGCCCGATGCGCGCCACCCGCTATCACAGTCTTGTCATCGACCGGGCCGCGCTGCCGCCGGCCCTGCGCATCACCGCAACCACCGAGGATGGCGCGATCAT
Organism: Pseudomonadota bacterium; assembly: GCA_039180245.1. GTDB lineage: Bacteria > Pseudomonadota > Alphaproteobacteria > Rhodobacterales > Rhodobacteraceae > J013. Next base: position 3,385 of record JBCDDO010000178.1, read on the forward strand.
GGGCGTGGCGCATCGCAGCCTGCCGGTGCATGGGCTGCAGTTTCACCCCGAATCCATCGCCTCGGAACATGGCGCGGCGCTGATGCGCAACTTCCTGTCGCTCACCGGTCCCGCCCAGCGCGGCGCGGCCTAGGCCGAGGTCCGAAACCCTGCGCCCGCTGATCGCCGCGGCCATCGACCGGCCGCTGACCCGGGCCGAGGCGGAGGCCGCGTTCGAGATCATCATGGAGGGCAACGCCACCCCCTCCCAGATCGGCGGGTTCCTGATGGTGCTGCGCACCCGCGGCGAAACCACCGCCGAATATGCCGCCGCGGCCGCGGCCATGCGCGCGCGCTGCGTGCCGGTCAGCGCCCCGGACGGGGCGATGGACATCGTCGGCACCGGCGGCGACGGCAAGGGCACGCTCAACATCTCCACCGCCACCGCATTCGTGGTGGCCGGCTGCGGCGTGCCGGTGGCCAAACATGGCAACCGCAACCTCTCCTCACGCTCGGGCGCCGCGGATGCGCTCACCGCCTCGGGCGTCACCATCACCATCGGGCCCGAACGGGTCGGCCAGGCGATCCACGAGGTCGGCATCGGCTTTATGATGGCCCCGCTGCATCATCCCGCCACGCGCCATGTGATGCCCGCCCGGCAGGAGCTGGGCACCCGCACGATCTTCAACATTCTGGGCCCGCTCACCAACCCCGCCGGGGTGCGCCGGCAGCTCACCGGGGCGTTTTCGCGCGCGGTGATCCGCCCGATGGCCGAAACCCTGCTGGCGCTGGGCAGCACCCGCGCCTGGCTGGTGCATGGCGATGACGGCACAGATGAGATCTCGATCGCGGGTCCCACCCAGATCGCGGCGCTGGAAAACGGCGCGGTGCGGGAGTTTGAGATCACTCCGGAGGCGGCCGGGCTGGAACGGCACCCCTTCGAGGCGATCCTCGGCGGCACGCCCGAGGAGAATGCCGCGGCCCTGAAGCGGCTTTTGGAGGGCGCTCCGGGCGCCTATCGCGATGCGGTATTGCTCAACGCGGCAGCGGCGCTGGTTATTGCCGAGCGCGCGGCGGATCTGCCGGCCGGCGTGGCCCTGGCCGCCGAGAGCATCGACAGCGGCGCGGCCGCGGCCAAGCTCGACGCGCTGGTGGCGTTCTCCTCGGCGGCATGAACGCATCTGCGACACCGACGATATGAGCGGATCAGCAGCATCAAAACGCCGGCAGCCTAAAGGCATCGACAGTATGAGCGCCCTTCACGTGCCGCCAGCCTGGGCGCATCTGCCCTTCTTCAGCCAGAGCCTGCCCGGCATTGCCGCCGCCCTCGCGGCCGAGCCGCGCGAGGTGCTGCCAGCCACCGACCGGATCTTTGCCGCGCTGGCCGGCATGCCCCCAGACAAGGTGCGCGCGGTGATCCTCGGGCAGGATCCCTACCCCACCCCGGGCCATGCCACCGGGCTTGCCTTTTCGGTGCCGCGCGACACCAGGCTGCCGCGCAGCCTCGCCAATATCTTTGCCGAGATGGAAGCAGATCTCGGCGCCCGCCCGGCAAGCGGCGATCTCAGCGGCTGGGCCGACCAGGGCGTGCTCCTGCTCAACACCGTGCTGACCGTGCCGGCCGGTGTCGCCCGCGGCCATGCCCGGCTGGGCTGGCAGCGCCTGGCAGCGCAGGTGCTGTCCGAGCTCTCCGCCCGGCCCACGGCCTTTGTGCTCTGGGGCCGGGACGCCCAGGCCTTCCGACCCAGCATCGCCCCAGCCCAAGACCGCGCACAAGATCACGCCCAAGACCAGACCCGAGACCGAGCCCAAACCCGGCCGCCGGACACCGCGCATCTGATCGTCGAAAGCGCCCATCCCTCGCCGCTTTCGGCCCAGCGCGGGTTCTTCGGCTCGCGGCCGTTTTCGCGGATCAATGCCTGGCTGGCAGCGCGCGGCGAGCCCCCCATCGCCTGGACCGCCCCGCCCGCCTGAACCGCCGCGCCCGCCGGGCCGCGCTCTGGACAGGATGCGGGCAGCGCGCCATAGATGCTGACATGAGCGACATTCTCGACACCATCCGCCGCTACAAGCTCGACGAGGTGGCCGCCCGCAAGCGCGCCCGCCCCGCAAGCGCGCTGGAGGCCGAGGCCCGCGCGGCCCCGCCGGTCCGCCCCTTTGCCGCCGCGCTGTCCGCCGCGCCCGGCTACGGCCTGATCGCCGAGATCAAAAAGGCCAGCCCCTCCAAAGGCCTGATCCGGGCGGAGTTCGACCCGCCGGCCCTCGCGCGTGCCTATGCCGCCGGCGGCGCAAGCTGCCTGTCGGTGCTGACCGACGCGCCCTCCTTTCAGGGGCATGAGCAATATCTGGTCGAGGCCCGCGCCGCCTGCGATCTGCCGGTGCTGCGCAAGGAGTTCCTCTACGATCCCTGGCAGGTGACCGAGGCCCGCGCGATCGGCGCCGATTGCATCCTCATCATCATGGCCGCGGTCGAAGACAGCATCGCGCGCGAGCTTGCCGATGCCGCCCGGCATTGGGGCATGGATGCGTTGGTCGAGGTGCATGACGAGGCCGAGCTTACGCGCGCCCTGGCCCTGAACGCCCCGATGATCGGCGTGAACAACCGCGACCTGCGCAGCTTTCGCACCGATCTGGCGGTGACCGAACGGCTGGCGCCGCTGGTGCCGGCCGAGGCCTGCCTGGTGGCGGAATCGGGCCTGTCGAGCCCCGCCGATCTCGCCCGGCTGGCCCGGGTCGGCGCCCGCGCCTTTCTGATCGGCGAAAGCCTGATGCGGGCCGCGGATGTTGCCGGCGCGACCGCCAGCCTTCTGGCCGACCCGGTTCTGGCATGAGCGGCCGGCCCCGGGCCGCCCCCGGCGCAACGGCTGGTCAAAAGGGCGGCGCAGGATGAGCGGAGAGGGGCACCCCCCGGCGCTGACCCATTTCGACGCCAAGGGCGACGCCCAGATGGTCGATGTCTCCGACAAGCCCGAAACCGCCAGC
>JBCDDO010000179.1:0-6294 GCA_039180245.1 Pseudomonadota bacterium
ATCCGGTCGATATGGCGCGGCATCACATGGCCCGAGGCCGACCGCCAGGTCTGCGGTCCCGCAGCAATGAAACGCTCCACGGCCCGATCCATCTGATCATGGGTCGAGCCGGTCTCGGCGTCATAAGCCACGGTGAGGTTCCAGTAAGGCGGCAGACGCTCGGCGAACTCATCGGCCAAGGACGAGCCGGCGGTCTTCGGCACATGGTGCAGGAACCAGCGCCGGATGCCCCGCCGGTGGCTTTCGATATAGCTGACAACCTGGCCTTTGCGAAGGGCGCTGAAACTCATCTGCCTGATGACAATCCTAGCCGGTGGGACCCTGACCATTCCCCACTGCGCAGCAACTGGCAAGGGGTGGTGCCGGGCGCCCGACCTTGACATCGCAGACGTGGCCGATAAACCCCGCTTGGGTGGAACAGGGAGCCCCGCGCATGAAGCTGCTGGAATTGTCCGAGACCGTGGGCGAGCGGGCCGGTGTGCCTGCCAAAACGACCCAACGCGTGCTGCGCGGGTTCTATGAGCATCTTCTCGACGAGATCGACGAAAAGGGCGAGGTGCAGGTCGCCGGGCTGGGCCGGTTTGTGCGCCGCGAGCCGGCCGAGGGCAAAACCCGGATCTTGTTCATTCCGCGCAAGCGGCCGGCGGCGGCGGCACCGGATGCGGATGCCGCATCCTGAGGCCGGACATGTCTGCTGCGACCCGTTCGACTGCGATCCCGTCGGGTGGGTGACGGGGGCATGACCTTTTCGCAGCTCAAGCCCGGCCGGGTGCGCGCCTATCTCGACGCGGCGCGGGAGGGCAGCCGATCGGGCGATCTGTGGGTGTTTCAGCACATCCCGAAAACCGCCGGATCCTCGCTGGCGGCCGAGCTTGCCGCGAACCGGCGGCCTTACCGCAACCTGCATATCGGCATGGGCAGCGCCGGCGGTGCCGAGACGGCGCTCAAGCCCGATGCCCAGCGCGATGTGGTCGTGCGCGAGTTTCTCGACGATCCTCTGTCGCGCGAGGTGCGGTCGGTTTCGGGCCATCTGCGCTATGCCAATATCGAGACGCTGAAGGCCGAGATCTCGGATATGCGGCTCTTTACCTTTGTGCGCGAGCCGGTGTCGCGGGTGGTGTCGGAGTATTACTATTGCCTAAGCCCGTTGCACAACAATCCCGAAGGGGTTCCGCAAGGCGTTTCCAACGCTCAATGACTTTGCCAATTCGCTTGAGGCCAGCAACAAGATGGCGGTCTACATCGCGGACCGTCGCGGAATACGGCCCGACGATTTGGTGGCCCTGGCCTTTGAGCGGTTTGATTTCATCGGGTCGCAAAAGCTCTACGGGTTGAGCTTCCGGGTTCTCTCCTCGCTCTTGTGGTATGAAACCCAAAGCGAGCAAAAGCTGCGGGTGGCCGGGTCAAAGCCGTCGAAACAGGCGCTGGACCCCGAGACGGTGCGCACCATCCGGCAAAACAACCGTGCCGATATCGCCCTTTTCAACGCGGTCTCGGATGTCTATCGCGCCTGTCGCGACGAGCTGATCGCCGAGCTCAAACGCCGCGCACGCGAGCGTATGCAGGCCTGACCGGCCTCTCGCGGTTGGCGACCAGCCCCAAGCCTAGCGACGCCCGCCGCCAAACCGGCGCATGAGCTTGGCCAGCGGCGTTTCCTCTGGGGCTTCGGAGACCGCTGCCGCGGCCTCTGGCGGCGGTTTGACCGGGGGCGACGCGCCTGCCGCATGGGCTTTGGACGCCGGCGGCGATTTGGGCGCGCCGGCCTCGCGCGGCGGCTGGGTGCGCAGGCTCACCTTGTTCATAAAGCGCGCGGTGTCGCCGGCAGCCAGATCGGGCGCACCGTCCGAGATGCCGCGCAGCAGATCCTCCAACCAGCCCTCATCGGCCTTGGCAAAATCGCCCAGCACATGGCCGGTGACCTTGTCTTTGCTGCCCGGATGCCCGATGCCCAGCCGCACCCGGCCATACGCCTCGCCGATATGCTGGTGCAGCGAGCGCAGACCGTTATGCCCGGCATGGCCGCCGCCGGATTTGCAGCGCAGCTTGCCGGGTGCAAGGTCGAGCTCGTCGTGAAACACCACCACCGCGCGCGGTTCGATCCGGAAAAACCGCATCGCCTCGCCCACCGACTGGCCCGAGAGGTTCATAAAGGTCATCGGCTTGAGCAACATGGTCTTGGAGCCGCCCAGCAGACCCGTCGTCGTTTCGCCCTGGAACTTCGCGCGCCAGGGCGGCAGGCCGTGATCCGCCGCGATCCGGTCCAGCGCCATGAAGCCGATATTGTGACGCTGGCCGGCATGTTTGGGGCCGGGATTGCCCAGCCCGACGAAGAGACGCATCGCTGATCTCCCAGACCGAGGCGGGTGGCGCCCCGGCTGACCTTGGGCCAGTCGGCCCTATATGCGCAGGCTCTGGCCGGGCAAAAGCCGCCCCACCGCGCGTCGCCGCGCCGGGCGGTGCTGCACCGCGTCGTCAGCCCTCGGCGGCCTCGTCGTCATCCTCGCCCTCCGATGAGCGCAAGCCGGACGGGGCCGCCAGGTTGGCAATCACGAAATCGCGGTCGGTGATGACCGGGCGGCAGCCCTGCGGCATCTCGACATTCGAGATCTTCACGACATCGCCGATTTCCAGCCCATCGAGCTTGACGGTCAAATGGTCGGGAATGTTGGCGGCGGTCACCCTCAGCTCGACCATCGGGCGCACCACCGTCACGGTTCCGCCGCGCTTCAGGCCGGGCGAGGCTTCATGGCCTTCGAACACCACCGGGATCATCAGATTGACCCGGCTGCGCTCGGTCAGACGCAGAAAATCGACATGGATCGGCAGATCGTTCACCGGGTTGCGCTGCACAGCCCGACAGACCACACGGGTCTCGGTGCCATCGACCGTCACATTCAGCAGCGACGAGGTGAAATGCCCCGCCTTGAGCATTTTGAGCAATGCCGGGAAGTTGACGCTGATCGGCTGCGGGTCCTTGCCGCCACCATAGATCACGCCGGGGACCCGGTCTTCGCGGCGCACGCTGCGGGCAGCCCCTTTGCCCGTTCCGTCGCGCGCCACAGCTTCGAGAACGCGGTTCTCAGCCATGGGATGTCTCCTTGAACACGCGGCGATCCTCCAGGGGTGTAAGCGCCGCAAAGCCTGCCTTCTAGCGGCCCGGCCGGGATTTGCAAGCACCATATGGCGCTGCGGCCACAGGCTTGGTAGGAGCGGGGGAGGCGGTGCCGGAGACAGGCTGTGGACACGGTTGAAGCAGCGGTGATCGGGGCAGGTGCGGTCGGGCTGGCTGTGGCGCGGTCGCTCGCCCAATCCGGGCGCGAGGTGGTGATCCTGGAGGCCGAGGGGCAGATCGGGGCGGGCATCTCGTCGCGCAATTCCGAGGTGATCCATGCCGGTATCTACTACCCGACCGGCAGCCTGAAGGCGCGGTTATGCGTGGCCGGCCGCGCGGCCCTTTACCGCTATTGCGCCGAGCGCGGCATTCCGCATCGCCGCTGCGGCAAGCTGATCGTGGCCACCGATGCGGCTGAGGCTGCCGCGCTGCGCGGCATTGCGGCAAGCGCCCTTGCCAATGGGGTCGACGATCTGCGCGAGATCACGGCCGCCGAGGCGCAGGCGCTGGAGCCCGCGCTTTTTTGCACCGCCGCCCTGCTGTCGCCCTCCACCGGCATCCTCGACAGCCACGCGCTGATGCTGTCGCGTTTGGGAGAGGCCGAGGCGGCCGGCGCCATGCTTGCGCTCGCCACCCCGGTCACCGGGCTTGCGCCGCATCCCAGCGGGGTGGTGGTGACGACAGCGGGGGCCGCGCCGATGCAGCTTTTGGCGCGCCAGCTTGTGAATGCGGCCGGCCATGGCGCACCGGCGCTTGGTCACGCGCTGACCGACACCGCGCCGCGGGGGTTCCTGGCCAAGGGCAACTATTTCGCGCTGACCGGCGCGGCGCCGTTTTCGCGGCTGATTTATCCCGTGCCGGTGCCCGGCGGGCTGGGTGTGCATCTGACGCTCGATCTGCAGGGCCGGGCCAAGTTCGGGCCCGATGTCGAATGGGTCGCGCGCGCGGATCACACCGTCGATCCGGCGCGGGCCGATGGGTTTGCAGCCGCCATCCGACGCTATTGGCCCGGGCTGGACGTTCGCCGGCTGTTGCCGGATTATGCCGGGATCCGACCCAAGATCGTTGGACCGGGCGAGGCGGCAGCGGATTTTCGGATCGACGGCCCGCGCCAGCATGGGCTGCCGGGCTTTGTGGGGCTTTATGGCATCGAAAGCCCAGGCCTGACCTCGGCCTTGGCCATCGGCGCCACTGTGCGCGATATTCTCAACGCCGAATGCCGGGCGGGAACAACGCGATGAGCGATGCAGCATATGACGCGCGCGACCGCGCAGAGAGCGGCCAGAGCAGCGACCAGGGCAGCGAGCAGAGCAGCGGCCCGGTCGGGCTGGTGCTGTCGGGCGGGGGCGCGCGCGGGGCCTATCAGGTGGGTGTGCTCAAGGCGGTCTCCGAAGCCTTGCCCGGCACCAAGGCGCCCTTTGCAATCGTCACCGGGGTCTCGGTCGGCGCGGTGAACACGCTCGCCCTTGTCTCTCAGCCGCGGGATTTTGCTGGCGCGGTTGCCCGGCTGGAGGCGATGTGGCGCGGGATGAGCTGCGAGCGCGTCTACCGCACGGATGTTCGCGCGATTATGCGCCGCCTTGCTGCCTGGGCGGGAAGTGCTGCGTTGGGGCGGTTGGGCGTCGCCCCGCCCGATTCGCTGCTGGACAATGCCCCGCTGAAGGAGCTGCTGGAGGAGGCGTGCGATCTCGACGCGATGCGCGGCGCGCTCGATGACGGCACGCTGCGCGCGGTCGCCGTCACCGCGTCCGACTATCGCACCGGTCAGGCGGTGGCCTTTTACGACGCCCATGGCGCGCACGGGCATTGGCAGCGCTCGCGCCGCACCGGGCTGGAGGTGGAGCTGGGCGTCGATCATGTGATGGCCTCGACCGCATTGCCCCTGGTCTTTCCCGCCCAGCGGGTCGGCGATGGCTATTTTGGCGATGGCGCGCTGCGCCAGACCTCGCCGCTGTCGCCCGCCATCCATCTCGGCGCGGCCCGGCTCTTGGTCATCGGCGGGCGCGACGGGGCCATCGATGCGCCGCCGGCCCGGGCGGCCGAGCCCACCTACCCTTCGACCGGCACCATCGCCGGACAGCTTCTCGACATCGTTTTCAACGATCATCTGGACGCCGATTTGGAACGGCTGGAGCGGGTGAACGAAACCCTCGGTCAGATGGCCCCCGACCGCCGCGCCGCCCAAAGCCTGCGCCGCATCGATGTGCTCACGCTGCGCCCCAGCCAGGATGTGCGCCAGGTGACCGCCGCCCATATCCGCGACATGCCGCGCACCGTTGCCTTGCTGCTGCGGCTGATGGGGGCGATGAAGCCGCCCTATGTGCTGCCGAGCTATCTGATGTTCGAGCCGGGCTATGTCGGCGCGCTGATCGATCTGGGCTATGCCGATGCCCGGGCGCGTGCCGATGAGATCGCCGCGTTTTTTGCCACGTCGCGCCGCGACTGATCTGGGATTTCGACACCGGATTTTTGGAGGAGGATCTGATGAGAACAGTCATTGCCGCATGTGCCGCTTTTGCGACGGCTGGGCTGAGCGCGGCGGCCCAGGAATACGAAGAGATCGGGTTTTATTTTACCGAGCTTGGGACCGTCGACATGCGCAACTCGCGCGGGGTGCGGCTCACGACGCTGGGCGCGATCCTGCAGCAGGATCGGGCGAACTATCACCGCTTTGGGCGCAGCAATGCCGGTGATGAGGGCGACCGGTTCTTTGCCGACCGGGCGGCGCGCGCCCGCATTCCCGAGCTTTACGCCCGCGGTCCGGGCGAGCCCCTGATCGAGCGCATCGTGACCGGCGGCGAGCCTTTGCGCGTGGTGGTCTTTGTCTGCGGCTGGGGGCGGGAGCCCACATTTCTGGTGGTCGAGTTTGCCGATGGCGACGCACAGCGCGGCTGCTGAGCGCCCGCACGCCCCGAGCTCCACATAAAGGCGATACCGTCGGCGCTGAGCTGGGCAGCGCTGACCCTGTCGCGCCGCAAGAGATCGCCATCGCCCAGATTTATGACACGCGCTTCGCCACTGGATTGCGCATCGACCGCACGGACCCGCACCGCAGCGAAACCCAAAACCGCCGCATTGACGAAGACAAGCTGGTCTTGACCGTCTTCGAAATCGAGAACCCGGTCGACTTGCGAGATGCCCGGCGCGAACCCGAACCGGTCGGCATTGCCGGTGCCGTCATG
>JBCDDO010000180.1:0-6293 GCA_039180245.1 Pseudomonadota bacterium
CCCGAATTCATCTGCAGGGCCGGGAAGCCGGGGCAGTCATAGCCCAAGAGCCCGCGCGCTTCGGGGCTTGGATGGTCGCGGATCCGGTGCCAGCCCTCAAACGAGACCAAATGCCCGCCGCGTCCGTTCCAGGCCAACCCCTCGGCATTGCCGCGATAGCCGGTGATCGGATTGCCCTTCTCGGTGCGCATCAAAAAGAAGCGCACCCCATCGATGCCGGTGATGCGGTCGCCCTCGCGCAAAAGGCTGGCCGCAATCATCGGTCCGCGATCCGAAACCATGGTGATTTTCGTGCCATCGGCGGTGATGACCAGCCCCGAGAGCCCGCCAAAGCGTGGGTCGGGATGGTTGAGCGTGAGGCGCGAGAGCTCCTCAAGCGGTGCCTGCTCGACCGGCGCCGGCGCATCTGCCTGGACCCCGGCTGCTGCGAACAGCGCCAAGGCGCCGGCCAGGGCTATTGCGCGGCCAGGACAGCGCGGCATTGGGCGGGCAGATCGGCCATGCGCAGCTCGGCGCGCGGCGTGACGGGCTGCTTGGGTGGGGGCGGGTTCAGGGCTTCGTCCGAAAACCACCAGTCGAGCGAGGCGTCGCAGCCATCGCCAGGCGGGGGCGGGCTTTGGTTGCGGCAGGAGGGAGAGCCGGCTGGGCAGTTCAGCCTGACATGGAAGTGATAGTGATGCCCCCACCAGGGGCGGATCTTGCGCAGCCAGGCCCGGTCGGATGGGGCGGTGGCCTCGCACATTGCCCGTTTGGCCGCGGCGGTCACGAAGATGCGCGCAACGCTGGGGTCTTCGGCCGCAGCGCGCAGCACGGCCTGATGGGTGGCCGTCCAGTTGCGGCTGACCCGGCGTTGATCGGCCGACCGGATGGAGATCGAAGAGAGCGTCTCGCGCGTGGCCCGGCTCAGCCCCAGCCGCTCGGGCGGGCGCATCCAGATGTCGATGTCCAGGCCGATCTGGTGGGAGCGGTGGCCGGTCAGCATCGGCCCGCCGCGCGGCTGCGAGACATCGCCCACGTAAAGCCCGCCCCATCCGGCCTGATGCGCAAAGGCCGACAGCCGCTCGACGAACGCAATCGCTGCAGGATGCGCCCAGTTGCGGTTTCGACTGAGCCGCATCGCCTGCCAGTGCGGGCCGCTTTCGGGCAGTTCCACAGCGCCCAGAAGGCAGCCGCGCGCGTAGCTGCCGATCGCCTCTGCCTCGCCCGGCGCGGGCAGGCTTTGCACCCCGAAGAGGAGCTTGGCCGGCCGGTCTTCGGCGCGAAGCGGCAGCGCCGCCAGAATGAGGCCCAGGCCGCAGATCAGGCCCCAGACCAGGAACGGCCCGCAGACCGGGCCATTGGCCTGGCCCCCAATCTGTCCCCTAGCTTGGCCCCCAGTTTGGCCCCTAGTTTGGCCCACAGTTTGGCCGTGCATCGATCTAAGACGCAAACGCATGCGGATCCACCTTGTTGTGCCGGACTGTCTCCTCGCCGCGCGACACCCAGAACAGCAGGATCAGCCCGACCGTAAAGAGCGCGATGACCGGGGTCACGCCCAGACGCTGGCTGCCCGTGGTTTCGGTGACAATGGCGATCATCAACGGGGCGAGGAACGCCGTCGCCTTGCCGGCCAGCGCATAAAGCCCGAACGCCTCGGTCATGCGCCCCGGTTCGGCCTGGCGGGTCAGCATCGTCCGCGACGCGGCCTGCAACGCGCCGCCCGCCGCGCCGATCAACGCGCCAAAGAGGTAAAACGCAAGGTCCGGCAGGTTCGAGCCGGTTGGCACTGGCACCCCTATCACAGCATTGGGCGTGGTCAGCACCACCGCGACAGTAAGGGCGATCAGCATCAGCACTGACCCGAAGATCACCGGCCGTGGGCCGTAGCGGCCATCGGCGCGCCCGCCAAGATAGGCGCCGATTGCGCCGACCACGGCCGCCAGGATCCCAAAGATCCCGATCTGGATGATCGACCATCCCAGCACGCCGGCCGCGTAGATGCCGCCGAAGATGAAGATCCCCGACAGAGCGTCGCGGTAAAACATCGATGCAAAAAGAAAAGCCGAGAAACTGCCGCGCGATGGCAGGCTGCGCAGGCTGGCGGCAAGTGCGCGGAGGCTGCGGACGACCGTGCCGGGCCCGGCTTTTTCGGGCGAAACCCGGCGCCGCGGCACGTCTGGCACCAAGAGAAAAAACGGGATCATAAAGAGGATGTACCAGAGCGCCGTGAAGATGCCGACCGCGCGGGTGCCCTCGCGCGCCTCGGCATCGAGACCCAGAATCGGAGGGATGCCAATCAGCGTCAACCCCGCCGCGTTCTCGGCCAAAAGCGCCAGGCAGAGGGCCAGCGCGACCACGCCCCCGGCATAGCCAAGCGCCCAGCCCGAGCCTGAAATCCGCCCCACATCCTCGCGCGGGCCGAGACCGGGCAGCATCGCATTGTTGAAGGTCGTTGCGAACTCAGCCCCGATCAGGCCCAGGGCGAACAGCGCCAGGATCGGCCATACCGGCGCGACCCCCGGGGTTGCCATCCAAAGCCCGCCCGCGCCGATCACAAACAGCACCGAGAACGCCGCGATCCAGGGCTTGCGGGGCCCCGTGTCATCAGCGATGGCGCCCAAGACCGGCGCCAGCAGCGCGATCGGCACGGCCGCCATCCATTGCATATTCGCCCACATCACTTGGCCCGAGACCTCATCGGGTGCCACGGCGCTGGTGAAATAGGGCGCAAAGATGAAGGTCAGCAGCAGCGTGAAATAGGGCTGGCTGGCCCAGTCGAACATCATCCAGCCCCAGATTGCGCGGGGCGCGACTTTTTTTGTGTCCGCAGTGCTCATCACGCCGCGCCGGACCGGCCTGTGACGGCGGCAGAGGCGTCCGACGCGCCCGGCGCTGGCATAGGCGGCATCAAAGCTTCGGGAGGCGGGGCCACGCCAAGGATTGCATCCATCAGCGCACTGCCCGGATCGCTCAGCGGCGCAATCACGTTGAAATGATGCGCATCGGGCGCTTCGACCAACGCGGTGGTCGCGCCCATGCCGGTCCAGATATTGGCCAAAAGCGCGGCCTGGCGTAGAAATTCCGGGCGCTCTTCTACCCCCACCCAGGCGGTCACGGGAATGCCCGGCGCGGGCTCCAGCAGCGCCGGGCTTTCGGCAACAGCACTTGCCATATCCAGCCGCAGCGTCGTCGCCATGCTGGTGCGGGTGAGCGGGCGCAGATCGTGCAGCCCCGAGATCGACACCACATTTGCCACCCGCGGCAGCATGCCAAGCCGGGCATCCTTGCAGATCGCCCGTGTCACCAAATGTCCGCCCGCCGAATGTCCTGTCAGCCGCACCGGGCCGGGCACCCAAGCCGCCGCGGCATAGATTGCGGTGGTGATCTCGGCGCGAATATCGGCCAGCGTGGCCGCGGGGCAGAGCGTGTAGCCAGGCATGGCCACGGCCCAACCGCGCGCCAGCCCGCCCGCGGCCAGGCAGGACCAGTCGGTTTTCTCGCGGCTTTTCCAATACCCGCCATGCACAAAGACGATGACGCCCTGGGCCTCCCCCTCCGGCATGAAGAGGTCGAAACGTTGCCGGGGTGCGGGGCCATATGGGATGTCGAGCTTGGCGCGCGCGCCCAGGGCTGACCGGAACGCCGCCGAGTCGGCCACGATCTGGTCGAGCAGCGGCCCGGCATTCGCGACATGGCCCGAATTGTCATAGGCATCGTCCCAATCGGCGATCGGCTGGGCCTGCGACGTCATCCGAAATGTCCTTATGCCTGAGGCGGCCGGTGATCCGGCAGGCCATGTCCCCATCCCAAGACAAGCGCCGGGCGAGGTCAAGCGGCTTTGCGGTTCAGCGTCGAAAATCGCCCCAGCCTGCCGCCGATCATCCTTGCTTTACGCATTTACCGTAGCTTGGCGATGTTAAGGTTAGCGCATCGACAAGGTTAACAGTGTCGTGTAGGGCGTTGGTCAATAAACAAAACTTCGAGCAATCTGTGTGTTGAGGTAGGAGTACGTCGTGAAGGCCTTGGAGTTGTCTTTGCTCGCCGCCTGTTTGGCCGGCGTTGCCGCTTCCGTGTTTGCAACCGTCAGCCCGGCCGCTGGCACCCTGGCCGCACGCCTTGTGCCGTCGCGATGTCAGGACGCAGCCGCGTCGCCCTTAGATCCGACCTGCGCGGGCGTTCCTCCCGCCGCATCGCCCATCGCATCAACGGAGGTGAAGGCGCTGGCGCTTTTACCCGGGCTGCGCCGCGTCGACTGACGCTGCGGTCGCACCGGGCCGCTCAACAGGCTGGCTCCGTGGCGTGGTGAGGGCATTGTCCCCGAAGCCCGATCGTCATGCGCCACATGGGGTGTTGCCGCCAGTGCTTCCCCGACTGGCCCACTGGGCCAGGGATTGAAGATTACGCCAGCCTGGCCGGTTGTGCAGGATTGGCTGCCAGAGCAGGGTTGTCCGCCAGGGCAGGGCGGTGTCAAGTCGGCATATGCGCGGTCAAGAAGCGCTTGCCAGGCGCGCTGGCCGCGGCATAACCGGCATATGGAGCAAAACCGACAGAGCGCAGACGGCAGACTGCCTGAGACGGGCAATGCGCCGGACCCTGTGTCGGGGACGCTCTCGATTTCGCCGCTGACTGGCCCGGCGGTGACCGCCGCCCTTGGCGATCTCGCCCGGTTGCGGATCGATGTGTTCCGCGCCTGGCCCTATCTTTACGCCGGGTCTGAGGCCTATGAGGCGCGCTATCTGGCGGCCTATGCCGTAAGCCCGGGGGCGATCGTGGTTGCCGCACGGGACGGTCCGGACGGCCCGATCGTTGGCATGGCCACCGCGGCGCCGCTCGAAGATCATGCGCCGGAATTCGCCCAGCCGCTGGCGGCCCAGGGCATTGCCGCGCGGGATGTGCTTTATCTGGGCGAGTCGGTGCTGTTGCCGCGCTTTCGCGGGCAGGGCGCCGGACACGCGTTTTTCGATCTGCGTGAGGCGCATGGCGCTGCGCTGGGCCGCCCGATCTGCGCTTTTTGCGCGGTGCAGCGCCCGCCCGATCACCCCTTGCGCGATCCAGCCCACCGACCGCTCGATCCGTTCTGGCACAAGCGCGGGTATGCGCCGGTGCCGGGAATGGTGGGTCGATTTGCCTGGCAGGATCTCGGCGAGGAGATCGAAACCGAAAAGCCCATGCAGGTCTGGCTGCGCCGGTCCCGATCCGGCACGCGCTGACGCGTCGCGCCTCCGGGCCTCGCATCGCTCACACGGTCAGGACAGATCGCCGATTGCGTAATCCTCCAGATCCTCTTCGGCGACCTCCCATTCGGGCGTCGTGCGGTGGCGCATGGAGTGACCAAGCGCGTGGATCCGGTCGGGCCCGGCCAGCAGCGGGTGCCAATCGGGCAGGGGGCGTCCCTCGGCGCGCAGCCTGTAGGCGCAGCTTGCTGGCATCCAGGCCGCTTCGCTTGCCAGGGTCTCGCGGCTCAATACGACACATTGCGGCACCAGCTGGCGACGCAAGGGATAGTTGCCGCAGCGGCAGGTGGCATCGTCAAAGAGGCGGCACGCTACATCGGTGTAGGTCAGCGCGCCGCTCTCTTCATCCTCCAGCTTGATCAGGCAGCATTTCCCGCAGCCATCGCAGAGCGCCTCCCACTCTGCATCGGTGAGGTCATCAAGAGGGCGCGTCCAAAAGCCATCGCGCAGTTTGGCCACGTCATGCAGTCGCGCTATTCGGCCGCGTCCAACCGGCGAACCGGGCGGATCGGATTCTCCAGACGCAGCGGATCGTCAAAGATCAGCTCCTCGGCCGGGGCTTTGCGCGCCGCGCGCATCAGCGCCAGACGCTTGCGCCCCGAAGAGGTGCTCATCGCCACGGCCCGTCCTGCGCCCGCCGTCACCCAGACCCGCGCGGCCAGGGCCGCCGGTGTGACCACAAGCGTAAGGACCGTGGCCACACCGAGCCCCCAGACCACCGCTGTGGCCAGCTGCTTCCACCACAGCGCCGTTGGGGCATCCAGCGTCCAACCTCGGCCGACGAAATCGACCGAAACGCCCAGCATCATCGGGGTAAGCCCGGCCATCGTGGTGATCGTCGTGAGGAGCACCGGGCGGATCCGCGCCTCTGCCGTCCGCACAATCGCTTCGATATGCGGCATATGTCGTCGGTATTCCTGATAGGTGTCGATCAGCACGATGTTGTTGTTCACCACGATCCCGGCCAAGGCGACGATGCCGGTGCCGGTCATGATAATCGAGAAGGTCTGGCCCAGAACGAGCATGCCGATCAGAACCCCGGTGATCGACATGACCACCGCCGTCAGCACCAGGATCGAG
>JBCDDO010000181.1:0-6293 GCA_039180245.1 Pseudomonadota bacterium
CGATCACTACCCCTATCGCCAGCCGGTCACCGCGCGCGGCGTGCGCCGCAGCCCGATCCACGAGGCGCTGAAGGCACGCGGCGCGGTCTTTGGCGAAATGGCGGGCTGGGAACGGGCCAATTGGTTCGCCCGGGACGGGCAGACGGCCGAGTATCGCTACGATTGGAAAGGCCAGAACTGGTTTGACAACCACCGCACCGAGCATAAGGCGGTGCGCGAGGCGGTGGGGCTTTTCGACATGACCTCCTTTGGCAAGATCCGTGTGGAGGGGCCGGATGCTTGCGCGTTCCTGCAGCGGGTCTGTGCCAATCATGTCGACGTCGCGGCCGGCAAGCTCGTCTACACCCAGATGCTGAACGCCCGCGGCGGCATCGAATGCGACCTCACCGTCACCCGGTTTTCCGAGACGGCGTATCTGCTGGTCGTGCCGGGCTTCACCCTGCAGCGGGACCTCGCCTGGCTGCGCCGCCATCTTGGCGAGGATGTCGCCATCATCACCGATGTCACGGCGGGCGAGGCGGTCTTTTGCGTGATGGGGCCGCGGGCGCGCAATCTCATGAATGCGGTGTCGCCGGCAGATCTTTCCAACACCGCCTTTCCCTTCGGCACGGCGCAGGAGATCGAGATCGGCATGGGCCTCGCCCGGGCGCATCGCGTGTCCTATGTCGGCGAGTTGGGCTGGGAGCTCTATGTCTCCTCCGATCAGGCCGCGCATGTCTTCGAGGCACTCGTCGAGGCGGGCGCAGGTCACGGCCTGACGCTGTGCGGCCTGCACGCGCTTGACAGCTGCCGCATCGAAAAGGCCTTCCGCCATTTCGGCCATGACATCACCGATGAGGATCATGTGCTGGAAGCCGGGCTGGGCTTTGCGGTCAAGCCCGCCAAGGGCGCGTTCATCGGCCGCGACGCGGTGCTGCGCAAGAAAGAGACCGGGCTGTCGCGCCGCATGGTGCAGTTCCAGCTCGACGATCCGGCGCCGATGATCTTCCACAATGAAGCGGTTGTGCGGGACGGAAAGATCGTCTCGATCGTCACCTCGGGCAATTACGGCCATGCCCTGGGGGGTGCGATCGGCATGGGCTATGTGCCCAGCGAAGGCGAAACCGCCCAGGAGATGCTCGCCTCGCGCTTTGAGATCGAGATTGCCGGAGCGCGGTACAGCGCCAAGGCCAGCCTCAAGCCTCTCTACGACCCAAAATCAGAAAGGGTGCGGTTATGACGATCACTCCTGACCCTGAAGCCCCGGCGCGCAAACGACGTGCCGGCGGGCGGGCCGCCCGCATTGCCGAGCGCGCCGCACCCCTGCCCGAGGCGGTGCGCCCGATCCGGGCCGGCATGCAGGGCGGGCGCTACGCGCCGCTGACCGAGGCGGAGGTGAGCCGCATACATTTTGCCGCGCTCGATGCGCTTGAGCAGATCGGCCTTTCCGAGGCGCCGCCTTCTGGGGTGGAGATCATGACCCAGGCGGGCGCCGAGCTGGGCCGCGACGGGCGGCTGCGATTTCCGCGCGCTCTGGTCGAGGACATGCTGGCCAAGGCGGCGCGCGGCATCACCCTGCATGGCCGCGATCCGGCGCATGATCTGCATCTGGGCACCGATAAGGTGCATTTCGGCACCGCCGGTGCTGCAGTCCATGTCGTCGATCCGCTGACCCGCACCTACCGCGAAAGCACCGCGCGCGATCTCTATGACGCGGCCCGCATCACCCAAGCGCTCGACAATCTGCATTTCTTTCAGCGCGCGATGGTCTGCCGGGACATCTCGGATTCCCTCGAGCTTGACCTCAACACCGTTTATGCCGCGGCGTCGGGCACCAAGAAGCATATCGGCACCTCCTTCATGGATCCTGCAAATGTCGCGCCCTGCGTGGAGTTGCTGCACCGCGTCGCGGGCGGCGAGGCGGAATGGCGCGCCCGGCCCTTCGTTTCGAACTCCAACTGCTTTGTCGTCCCGCCGATGAAGTTTGCCCCGGAAAGCTGCACGGTGATGGAGCGCTGCATTGCCGCCGGCATGCCGGTGCTGTTGCTCTCGGCGGGCCAAGCCGGTGCGACGGCCCCTGCCCCCATCGCCTTGGCCATCGTCCAGGCGGTGGCCGAATGTCTTGCCGGCGTGGTCTATGTGAATGCGATCAGCCCCGGCCATCCAGCGGTCTTCGGCACCTGGCCCTTCGTGTCGGATCTGCGCACCGGCGCGATGTCGGGCGGCTCGGCCGAGCAGGCGCTCCTGACCGCGGGCTGTGCCCAGATGCACCGGTTCTACGGCTTGCCCGGCGGCGCCGCGGCGGGGATCTCGGACAGCAAGCTGCCGGATATGCAGGCGGGCTGGGAGCAGGGGATCACCAATGCGCTGGCTGGGCTTGCCGGGCTCAACATGGTCTATGAAGCCGCCGGCATGCATGCGTCGCTGCTGGGGTTTTGCATGGAAAGCCTGGTGATGGGCGACGACATCATCGGCCAGGCGCTGCGCTGCGTGCGCGGCATCGATGTGACCGAGGACAGTGTGTCGATCGAGGCGATGCGCTCGGTCTGTCTGGAAGGCCCGGGGCATTACCTGGGCTCGGACCAGACCCTGCGGTTGATGCAGACCGAATACACCTATCCCACCTTGGGCAATCGGATGAGCCCCAAGGAGTGGGAGGAGGCCGAAAAGCCCGATCTTCTGGCCAATGCGGTCAAGCGCAAGGAGGCGATCATGGCCTCTGCCCCCTGTCAGATCGATCCGGTGCTCGACAGCGAGATCCGCGCGACCTGGAAGATGTATTTTCAGTCGATGCCCGCCTAGAAGAGCCCAAGCGGCCAGCGCTGCGGGTGCTCGGCCTGGGACAGCTAGGCGCGGGACCGCTTGCGAAGCGCCGGGATCAGATGGGCAAGGATCACCAAGACGATCAGCCCGAAGATCACCGCGGCGATGGGCCGGTTGATCCAGTCCCAAGGCTCGCGGATGCGCGCCAACGAGGTGCGGAACTTCGTCTCCATGATCCCGCCCAGCACCATGCCCAGAATGATGGGGACAATCGGCAGGTTGAGCCGCTTCAGGATCAGGCCGAGCAGCCCGAACCCCGCGGCCATCGCACAATCGGTGGCCGAGTTGCGCAGCGAATAGACCCCCACAAAGCTCAGGATCAGGATCGCCATGCCCAAGAACCGGTTGGGAATGGCCACCACGCGCAAAAGCGGCCGGGTCGCCACGATCAGGAAAACCAGCGCCAGAACATTCAGCGCCAACAGGCACAGGTAAAGCGCCAGCACGAAATCCATCCGGGTTTGAAACAGCGTCGGCCCCGGGATGACGTTGTGCACATAAAAGACCGACAGCATCATTGCGGTCAGCTCTTCGCCTGGGATCCCAAGTGCCAGGAGCGGCACCATCGCTGCGGCCGGCACGGCATTGTTGGCACTCTCCGAAGCAACCAGCCCCTCGGGCGAACCTTTGCCAAAGCGTTCGGGCGTTTTGGAGAGGCGCTGCGCGGTGGTGTAGCTCAAGAATTGCGCGGTGAACTCACCCACGCCAGGGATAATCCCCATAGCTGTGCCAAAGCCCGCGCCGGGCAGCACGAATTTGGGCAGCCGCAGCAGCTCGCGCAGCCCAGCGAGCAGCCCGCCCTTCAGCCGTGGCGGCTCGGGCGTGTCGTCTTTGCCGGTGAGCAGCAGAAAAGCCTGGGATATGGCAAAGAGCCCCAGCACCACGACAATGAGGTTCACGCCCTTGGTCAGCCAGCTCTGATCGAAGGTGAAGCGCTGGGTGTAGCGCACCGATTCCAGGCCGATCGTCTGCAGAAAGATCCCGAAAAAGAGCAGCGCCGCGGCCGCGAAATACTGACCGCGATGTGCCAGCACCACCAGGATCATGCCCAACAGCGTGGCCAGAAAGATCTCGCGTGAGCCAAAAAGCGGGGCGACCTCGGCCAGCACCGGGGCCAGGAGCATCAGCACGATGACCGAAAACACCCCACCCACAAAACTGGCGCCAAAGGCCAGGGCAAGAGCCCGCTGCGGCTCGCCGGCCCGGGTCATCGGATAGCCGTCATAGGTGGTGAGCGCATTGACCGGCGTGCCGGGGGTGTTGATCAGGATCGCCGGGATCGCACCCCCAAACATCGCCGAGCCATAAATGCCCAGCAGGAGCGTAAGCCCGACCAAGGGCTCCAGCTCATAGGTCGCCGGCAGCAGGATTGCGATGGCAATGGCCGGTCCCACCCCGGGGATTGCCCCGATGATCACCCCACCGACGCTGCCGATCAGCAAGGCGACCACGACATCGAGCCGCGCGAGCATCGACAGGCTGTCGCCCAACACCTCCATCAGCGCGGCCCCAATCTCGAACGCCCTGTCACAGATACAGGATCATGAAGTTGCGGAGTGTTTGCGGCAGCGCCTCATAGACCGCCCCGCCCGGGATCGAGACCTTGAGCAGGCTCTTAAAGACCACCACCACGGTCAGCCCGGTGGCCAGCGCCATCCAGAGAATGCGCGCCGAGCGATATCCCAGCCGCCAGGCCAGTATGGCGCAAAACGCAAGTGTGACCGGCAGATAGCCAAGCTGCGGCACCAGCCAGACATAGGCCATGAACCAGGCCACAAACTCGCCCGCGCGCAGCCAGCGGACCAGTTCCGGGCCGATGGGCGCACCGCCAGCATGACGGTCGCGTCGCCAGACCCGAAAGAGCTCGGCCGCGCCGCACAGGAGCATCCCGCCGATCGACACGGCCGGCCAAAAGCCCGGCTGGCGGGTCAGCGGCTGGCCGTTCACCCAAGTGGTCTCCCGGCCCAGAAGCGCAAGCAGGACCAGCGCGGCACCGAAGGCCACCGCGCCGAACACGATCTCGGCGCGGTGATGGGGCGGCTCCAACCCAGGCCCCGCCTGGCTGGGCTCGTCAGTTGCCAAGGATCTCGGCGATGCGGGCCGAGGTTTCGATATCGGCGGTGATCTGCGCGCTGCTCTCCGCGGCTGGCAGCCAATAGACCTGGGCGCCGGTCTGGGCGGCCACCTCCTGCGCACGTTCGCTCATCACCGTCTCGCGGGCCACCGCGGCGATCTTCTCGCGAATGTCGGCCGGGGTGTCCTTATGCACAAAAAGCCCGTTCCAGAGCGAGATATTCAGGCTGGGCACAAGCTCGGCCACCGTCGGCGCATCGATGCTGCGCTGCAACATCGGCAAACCGCCCACGTGATCGCGGTGGGTGTGGGTGATGAGGATGTGGCTCGTCGTCCGGCCCCCCACCGCCCGCACGATCGCAGCGATGTGGTACGCATCGTCGGGGCCCGGATCGACGATCATCACCTCGTCGGTGCCCAACAGGTAGGTGTTGGTGCCCGCGCCGGTGAACGGCCCGGCGTTGGGCGCCACCAGCCGCGCGATCTGCCCGCCGAGGGGCACCGCTTCGCCATAACGCGGATCGAACTGGCTCACAGCACCCTCATCCAACAGCGGCCCCACACTGCGGGCAGGATCGCCGGCGGCCGCGATCGACACCTGTTCTCATGGAACGAATCATCAACGCCAAAACCGGCTCTCATTGTGCGCCGTTCGTCAATCCCCCACAGCCGCGGTGGGCGCCTGTGCCAACCCGTTGCCCAACTCCTGCGACAACGTCTGCGCATAGCGCGGGTTGTCCATATGCAAGGCGAGCGCTGCGTTGACGTCCTCCAGCAACGTGTCGTCGCCCTGGCGCACCGCCACGGAGGCGTCGCGCGCGGTGACGTCCGCGCCGGTGATGGCCTCCGAAGACAGGCGGAAGTCCTTGCCCATGGGCGTCCCGAGGAACTCTTTTTGTGCCGTCACTGCGGTGGCGAGCGCGGCCGTGATCCGGCCAAGCGCCAGATCGATCCACATCTCTTCGGCGGTGCCGTACAGGATGACCGCACCGGGTTTCGGGTGGGATTCCAGAAGGTAGGCGGCGTAGGGGGTGTTGAAGACCGCGCCGTAGATGTCGCGCTGCCCCTCTTTCTCTTTCTCGCCCTCCTGATCCGCGGTCGGCTCGGCAGGCACGACGAAGCGTGCCTGAAGGCTGAGGTAGGGGATCGACAGGGCCGCCACCTCCGCCAGTTGCTCTGAGCGCGAATCAGAGGCGACCACCATATCCACCCGCCGCTCGCGCAGCGCCGCAGAAAGGTCCGTGGGCGCCAGCGTGATGAGACGGCATTGGACGCCCATCTGCTCGCAGATCGCCAGGGTGAGGTCCACATCGAACCCGGTCCGTGCACCGAACCGTCCGGTCGAACTGAACGGCGCGGCGTCTCCCAGTAGCCCCACATGGAGGATTTCTGGTGCAGGCGCGGTGGTGGCGCCCGCA
>JBCDDO010000182.1:0-6264 GCA_039180245.1 Pseudomonadota bacterium
CCGGCAACAGGCGAAAGGGCAGCAGCTGCGCCCGCTGCGCCGGCAGCGGCAAACAATCCGCGTCGGGTCAGTGTTGCATCGGTCATGGGTCTTCCTACGGTTGTTGTTTTGCTTAGGCACCCTCCATGGTAGGCCAAGCCACCGTTTTTCAAGCGATATTTCTGTGACATGTGTAACACTGACCCGACGCGGATTGTTTGCCGCTGCCGGCGCAGCGGGCGCAGCTGCTGCCCTTTCGCCTGTTGCCGGCCTTGCCGCCGCCCCGATGCAGGGCGCGCATCTGCCAACCTACCGGCGCTTCAAGCTCGGCGCGTTTGAAGTCACAGCGCTGGTTGACGGCACGGCGCCGCGCGACGCGCCCGAGACGATTTTCGGGACCGATCAGGATCCGGCCGATGTTGCGGCATTGTTGGAGGAAAACCTCCTGCCCTCGGACAAGGCGATGTTCTACTTCACCCCCACAGTGGTGAACACCGGCAGCCAGGTGGTGTTGTTTGACACCGGGCTTGGCGCTGGCGCGCGCGCGGGTGGCATGGGCCGCACCCGGGCCTTGCTGGCCGAAACCGGGATTGCGCCGGAGGCGGTCGACATTCTGGTGCTGACCCATTTTCACCCCGACCATATCGGCGGTCTGATGGAAGACGGCGCGCCGGCCTTTCCGAATGCGCGCTATGTGACGGCCGCGGCCGAGTATGATTTCTGGTCGCCCGAGGAGCGGTTGAGCGGTCCCACTGAGCGTGTTGCAAAAGCCACTGCCTCCAATGTCGTTCCGCTGGCTGACAAGATGAGCTTCATCAATGCCGGCGACAGCATCGTGTCGGGCATCGACACAATCGATGCGTCCGGTCACACGCCCGGCCACACCGCCGTTCACGTTGAAAGCGAGGGCCAGCGCCTGATGATCGTGGCCGACACAGCAGCTCATTACGTGGTGTCGTTTCAGCGCCCGGATTGGCACATGCTGTTTGACATGGACAAGGACAAGGCCGCCGCCACCCGCAAGCGGATCTTTGGTATGATGGCGGCCGACAAGATCCCCTTCATCGGCTATCACATGCCGTCGATCGGCTTTGTTGAACCGTCGGGCGATGCGTTCCGCTTCGTTGCGGCCAGCTATCAGCTCGATCTCTGACGGATCGCTCGGATCGGGGGCTCTGCGCCCCCGTTTGGCTTTTGCCCGGTCTGGTTTTTTGTCAGTTCGAAGTCTCGCCCCGAGCTAGGTCCAGCCCCGAGCTAGGTCCAGCCCTGAGCTAGGTCCAGCCCTGAGCTAGGTCCAGCCCTGCAACTCCCGCTGCAAAACAGCCTCCATCATGTCGATGTGATCGGGGCTGTCATTCAGACAGGGAATATAGGTGAAGCTCTCGCCGCCCGCTTCCTCGAAGCTTTCGGCAATCTCACCCTGGATCTCCTCCAGCGTCTCGACGCAATCCGATGAAAAGGCCGGTGCGATCACCGCGATGCGCTTCTTGCCGGTTTCGGCCAGCCGGGCGACCTCCTCGACCGTATAGGGTTGAAGCCACTCTTCCGGGCCGAAGCGCGACTGGAAGGTGGTGATCACCTCTTCGCTCGGCCAGCCGAGCCGCTCGCGCAGAAGCCGCGTCGTCTTCTGGCATTGGCAATGATAGGGATCGCCCTCCATCAGATAGCGCTTTGGCACGCCGTGATAGGAGGTCACCAGCACATCGGGCCGATGGTCGAGCCCCGCATAGGCCGTCTCCACCGACCGCGCCAGCGCCTCGATATAGGCGGGATCGGCGTAATAGGGCGGAACGGTGCGGATTGAGGGCTGCCAGTTGAGCTTCATGAGGGTGCGGAAGGCCTGATCGCAGGCTGTGCCTGTGGTCGCACCTGAATATTGCGGATAGAGCGGGAAGAGCAGAATGCGCGCGCAGCCCTCAGCCTGCAGCCGCCGGATGGCGCTGTCGGTCGATGGGTTGCCGTAGCGCATGCAGAAATCGACCCGCACCTGCTCGCCAAAGCGCGCTTCCATGCGTTCGGCCACCGCTTCGGTCTGGCTGCGCGTGGTGGTCAGAAGCGGGCTTTCATCACGCTCCTTATTCCAGATCAGATCGTAATTCTTGCCGGAGCTGAACGGCCGCTTGTTCAGGATGATAAGCTGCAAGAGCGGCTGCCACAGCCAGGGCGAATAGTCGATCACCCGCCGGTCGGACAGAAACTCGTTGAGATAGCGCCGCATTGACCAGTAGTCCGTGGCATCCGGCGTGCCGAGATTGACCAAAAGCACGCCCACGCGGTCGGTCGCCACCGGCGGATGATCGCCCGGGGCATGCGCAAGCCTGCCTTCTCCGGGAAAATCCTTCTCGCGGGTTCTGTCCAACATCGGCGTCTCCATTGACGTGCCGCGAGACAAGTAGGCCCTGAAACTGTCAGGTCAACGCGGTGCATCGTCCCGGCAAGTGAGATCAGGTGCCCGCTTTGTCCCCGGCCGGACGCTCTGGCACACCCAAGGCATCGGCCAGCCGCGCGGTCGCCGAGCCCGGACGCTTGGGCTCCGGCTGATCGGGACCGGGCGCCCATCCGGTCAGCCAAATGGTCTCGATCGTGGCCGGCAGCCGCCCGTCACCGCCCCGATGCGCTGCGGCATATGCTGCCTCGGCGCGTGCGAAGATCCCACGCCGAGAGGGCCGGCGCAGCCGCTCGGCGAGAACGCTGGTCTCGCCCATTCGGCGCAGATCCTGCATCAGCGACAGGGCGGTCTGATGCCGCAACACGGTGCGGGTGGCATCGGCCACCGGCATCACCAGACCGGCGCGCTGAACCAGATTGCCAAGCTCTCGGATCTCGGCCATCGGCGCCACCCGCGGCGACAGCCCGCCGGTCTCGGCGATCTCGGCCTCTGCCAGGGCGTCGCGCAGCTCGTGCAGGGTCTGGCCGCCGAAGAGCGCGGCAAGCAGCAAGCCATCGGGTTTGAGCGCAAGCCGCGCCTGGATGAGCGCGCCGAGCGGATCGTTGCATGTATGCAGCCACAGGCCCAGCACCACCAGATCGAACGCGGCGCGCTCAATCGGCAGGGTCGGCGCGGGGGTGACGACCTCAAAGCGCTCAACGGAGGGATGCGCGGCCAGAGCCTGGCGCCACGGCCCGGGCTGATGCGTGACCATAAGGACGCGCGTAAAGCTCCGGTTAACCTCGGTAAGCCTATCGCAAAGCTCGTCCGCTGCGAGGCGGTGAAAAAGTGGATCGGAGGCCTGGGCCTGGCGGCGCGCATAAAGTGCGTCGTCAAACAGATCGGGTGGCGCATGGCGCGCGCCTGCAAGATCCGGAACCGGACCTGTCGGATCGGCTGCCAATTCGGCAGGATCCGCATCGAACGGAGGATCGGGATCGGCCGCGGGATCCGTCGGGGGTCTGGTCACCTGAACGCCTCCTTGGATGCCAGCATAGGCGCTGTCGGACGCAGGAGAAAGACCATGGCACTCACCGGGCTGGCGGAACGGCTTTTGGACACGGTTTATCCGCCGAGCTGTCTCTCCTGTGGCGCGGCCGTGATGAGCGCCCACGCGCTCTGCGCCGCCTGCTGGGGTGACCTGCCGCCTATTACAGGCCCCACATGTGTGCGCTGCGGGGCACCTGTGCCGGGCGCCCAAAGCGGCCCGGCATCGCAGCCGGGCCCAGATCTGCACTGCGAAAGCTGCCATCGTCACCCACCCGGCTGGGACCGGGGCGCAGCGGCGCTGCTTTATGAGGGCGTGGCCCGGCGGCTTGTGATGTCGCTCAAACATGCAGACCGCCTCGACATTGCAATTCCATTGGCCGCTTGGATGGCGCGAACCGGCGCGGCGCTGCTGGAACCTCCTGCGATCCTGGTTCCGGTCCCCTTGCATTGGACCCGGATGGCCAAACGGCGCTTCAACCAATCCGCCGAACTGGCCCGGCATCTGGCCGCCATAACGGGCGCGCCGGTCGAGGCCGGGTGGCTGGCCCGCCGGCGGGCAACCGGCACGCAGGAAGGGCGCGACCGCGCCGCGCGCCACAGCGCGCTTGAGGGCGCCTTCGTGGCCCGGGGCGTGCCTGCCGGCGCCCAGATCCTGCTCATCGATGATGTGATGACGACCGGCGCCACGCTGTCGGCCTGTGCAGCTGCGCTGCGCGCGGCTGGCGCTGGCGGGGTGGATGTGCTGGTCGCGGCGCGGGTTGCACGGGACGGGGCGGCGCCCGGCGATGTTGCAAGCTGGCACGCGACCGATTAGGTGTGCGCCCGCAGCGCTCGCCACCGGGCGTTCTGAAGGAGCGATCCGATGAAGCCTGTCGAAATCTACACATCTGCCCTGTGCGGCTTTTGCCATTCGGCCAAACGGCTGCTGAGCAAGAAGGGCGTGGATTTCACCGAGATCAGCGTCGATGGCCGGCCGGATGTCCGCGGCGCGATGATCGACCGCGCCGGCGGAAAAACCAGCGTGCCGCAGATTTTTGCAGGCGCGGACCATCTTGGCGGCTGCGACGAACTTTATGCGCTGGAGCGCGACGGAAAGCTCGACGCGCTGCTGGCAGGGTGACGCTCAGCCCGGCTTGACGCTCGCCGTCACGTAATTGACCGACAGATCCCGCGCCGAGACCCGCCAGGACCAGCTGACCGGGTTGAACACATAGCCCTTGCGGTCAATCGGGGTCAGCCCGGCCCGCTCGATCAAACCGAAGAGTTCGTCGGGGGTGATGAATTTGCGCCATTCATGCGTGCCCTTGGGCAGCCAGCGCATCACATATTCAGCCCCGATGATCGCCATCGCATAGCTTTTGGGGTTCCGGTTGATCGTCGAGCACAGCATCAACCCGCCGGGTTTGAGCAGGGCCGCGCAGGCATCGGTATAGGCCTGCGGATCGGCGACATGCTCGACCACCTCCATGTTGAGCACGATGTCAAACTCAGCGCCCTCGGCGACCAGTTCCTCGGCCGTTGCGTGGCGATAGGCGATGGTCAGACCCGATTGCTCGGCATGGATCTGCGCCACAGGAATGTTGCGCGGGGCGGCATCCACCCCGGTGACCTCGGCCCCCAGCCGCGCCATCGGTTCGCATAAGAGCCCGCCACCGCAGCCGATATCGAGGATGCGCAGGCCGGCAAAGGGCGCCCGAGACGTGACGTCGCGCGCAAAATGGGCCGCGATCTGGTCGGTGACATATTGCAGGCGGCAGGGGTTGAGCATGTGCAACGGACGGAATTTGCCCTGCGGGTCCCACCATTCCGCGGCCATGGCCTCGAATTTCGCGATTTCCGATGGATCAACCGTAGCACTCATTTCATTTGACCTTCCACAAGGGGTGGATTTTCGCGCTCTGCGCAATATGACATAGTGCTTAGATGCGTGAACACGTGACACAAAATGGCGCAGGGCCGCGACGGGGGCTTTACCCACCGACCGAGCCCTACAGAATGCATCTGCTCGAGGTGTCGGGCGGACACACTTTGTATGTCGAAGAGTGTGGCAATCCGCGTGGGGCGCCAGTCGTTGTGCTGCATGGCGGCCCGGGCGGCGGCTGCTCTCCAGGGATGCGACGGTTCTTCGACCCCGCGCATTACCGCATCATCCTTTTTGATCAGCGCGGCTGCGGACGGTCCCGCCCGCATGCCTCGGTCAAGCACAACACAACCTGGGATCTGGTTGAGGACATCGAGGCCATCCGCGAGAAGCTCGATCTCAGCCGCTGGATGGTTTTTGGCGGCTCTTGGGGCGCAGCCCTGGGGCTGATCTATGCCCAGGCCCATCCCGAACGCGTGCAGGCATTGGTGCTGCGCGGCATCTTCCTGATGAGCCAGGTCGAGCTCGACTGGTTTTACGGTGGCGCGGCCGGGGCGTTCTGGCCCGAGCGCTGGGAGCGGTTCGTGCGCCTGATCCCCGAGGCCGAACGCGGCGACCTGATCGGCGCCTATCACAAGCGCCTTTTCGGCCCGTCCTATGACGAGCAGATCCGGTTCGCCCGGGCCTGGGTGTCCTGGGAGAGCGGGCTTGCAGCGCTCGATCCCGGGCCGGGCGCGTCGCGGTCCGGCAGCGCGGAATATGCCCGAGCCTTTGCCCGGCTCGAGGCGCATTACTTCGTCAATCGCGGCTTTCTGGCCGAGGATGGTCAGATCCTGGCCCAGATGGACCGGATCGCGCAGATCCCCGGCCATATCGTGCAGGGGCGTTACGATCTCATCTGCCCGCCCAAATCGGCCTGGGCGCTGCACAAGGCCTGGCCACGCTCGGAGATCTCGATTGTCATGGGCGCCGGCCATGCGCTGTCCGAGCCCGGCATTTCGGCCGA
>JBCDDO010000183.1:0-6195 GCA_039180245.1 Pseudomonadota bacterium
CGCAGATCACGCCCGAGGGGTTGAGCCCGGCCAGCCGCGAGATGTCGACCGCCGCTTCGGTATGCCCGGCCCGCACCAGCACCCCGCCCTCCCGCGCGCGCAGCGGAAAGACATGGCCGGGCGTGGCGATATCGCCTGCCCCGCTTTCAGGGCTGATCGCGACCGACACCGTGCGCGCCCGGTCATGGGCCGAAATGCCGGTGGTCACCCCCTCGCGCGCCTCTATTGAGGTTGTAAACGCGGTCTCATGGCGCGACTGGTTATTGGCCGACATCAGCGTCAGACCCAGCCGGGACACCCGCTCGGCCGTCAGCGCCAGGCAAATCAGCCCGCGGCCATGGGTGGCCATAAAATTGATCGCATCCGGCGTTGCCATTTGCGCTGGGATGACGAGATCGCCCTCATTCTCGCGATCCTCGTGATCGACAAGAATGAACATCCGCCCATTGCGCGCGTCCTCAATGATTTCGTCCACGCTCGAGATCGCGTCGTAATCCTGGTCCCGCATCGCCGCTCGAAGCCCCTGTCAACTGTGGCTTGGACATAGCCCGCCGCGGGTCCGAATGCCAGTGCCACGCGACGCTCGGACATGCGGCTGCGGCGCGCAGTTCAGCTTGGCATTGGGCGGCCGCGGTGAGGCCGGGGGCGACGGTTGCTCAGCCCTGCTGTGGCGCGAAGTAGACCTCGGCCGGCACATATCCGGCAAACCCGCCCAAAGCTGGCCAGCGCGCCTCCAACGGTGTGTCACCGACAACCAGCACACCATCGCGCGGAACCCGGCCCGGCGCGAGCGCGGCCCGCAGCGCGCGGCCCGTCGCCGATGGGCTGAGGGCGGCGGTGGGCGCGCGGATGGCCGCCTCGACCGGCACACCCTGGGCCGCCAGCCGCGCGACCAGCGCGTCAAGGTCGATGGGGGCATAGACGGCCAGGCGCCGGCTGCAGCCGATCAGCGCAGAAAGCCGTGCGGCGCGGGCCTCGGCCAGCCGATCTTCTTCCCGCATCAACCGCAATGCGTTGGTTGAAAACAAAAATGCCACCACGTCGCGCCCGGTGGTCGCGCGGACGGTTGCATAGCGCGTATAGTCGAGCCCGATCTGGCGTGCCCGTGCGACGCGCAGGCGCACAACTTCCAACGGCAGCCGGGGCAAGAGCTGCGCCCGCGCCTTGCGCCAGCAATGCCGCCGCCAGGACACCCCGGCATCGAAGGCCGGTCCGCCATTATGGCCCAGCCGACTCATCGCGCCGCACCGGCCGCAGTGGCGCCGACCGGTCCGGGCGAGGGCGGTGAGGCATCGGCAAGACGGGCGACATAGCGCGCCATCAGATCGATCTCCAGGTTGAGCCGGTCGCCCGCGCCGATGACGCCCCATGTGGTCACCTGCGCAGTGTGCGGGATGATGTTCACGCCGAACTCGGCGCCCTCAACCTCATTGACGGTGAGCGAGGTGCCGTTCAGCGCCACCGAGCCCTTTTCGGCGATGAACCGGGCGAATTCGGGCGGGGCACGAAAGCGATACCGCATGCTGTCGCCCTCGGGCCTTGCCTCAAGCACCTCCGCCAGCCCATCGACATGGCCCGAGACAATATGCCCGCCGAGCTCGTCGCCGACCTTCAAAGCCCGCTCCAGATTGATCCGCTGACCGGGCGCCCACCCACCCAGGGTGCTGCGCGCCAGCGTTTCGGCCGAGGCATCGACGGCAAACCAGCCCTGGGCGGTGGATTGACCGTCCGATTGCGGCCCGTTTCGCCCGGTCTCGACGACCGTCAGGCACACGCCGTCACAGGCGATGGACGCGCCCAGTGCAATATCCTCGACATCATAGCCAGTTCGAATGCGGATGCGCGTGTCGCCGCGCTGCGCGATGTCGTCGATTTCGCCGATATCGGTGA
Organism: Pseudomonadota bacterium; assembly: GCA_039180245.1. Taxonomy (GTDB): domain Bacteria; phylum Pseudomonadota; class Alphaproteobacteria; order Rhodobacterales; family Rhodobacteraceae; genus J013. Next base: position 1,891 of record JBCDDO010000183.1, read on the forward strand.
CGATGCCAGTGAACATGCCCTGCTCCACTCGATGTGCCAGCACGCCGGCCGACCGCCCAGCCGAGCCCTAGCCCGCCGCCCGCGAGGCTGCAAGCATCGCTGGACCTTTTGCCAAAAAACGGTAACAATTTCGAAATCACATCCGACGCAGGTACAATAGCGTCGGTCGAGAACAAAGATGCAGGCAAGTCAGCGCAAGTTTCTGTTTCTTCAGGGTCCGCACGGCCCGTTTTTTGGCGAGCTTGCGCTGCGGCTCTCGGCGCTTGGGGCGGGCGTCATGCGCGTCTGCCTCAATGCCGGCGATCGCGCGGCCTGGCCGTCCGGGCTGCCTCATATCGCGCTGCATGGGCCGCAGCAGCGCCAAGCCGCCACACTGACCCGGCTGATCGCCAATGAGACGATCACCGATATTGTGATGTATGGCGATGCCCGGCCGCTGCACGATTGGGCGATTGAGGCCGCCGATGCAGCCGGATTGCGCCGCCATATCTTTGAAGAGGGGTATTTGCGCCCGCATTGGATCACTTATGAACGCAGCGGCACCAACGGCAATTCGCCGGTGCTGGGGCTGTCTCTCGCGCAGATCCGCGCGGCAGTGCGCGGCTCGCGCCTGGCTCTGGCCGATGCGCCAACCGGGTGGGGCGCGGCACGGGCGCATGCCACGCTGGGTGCGCTCTATCACGCGCGTACCCTGGCCGGACGGCGGGCGTTTCCGGATTATCGCAGCCATCGCGGCATTGGGCTTGAGCGCGAGGCCTGGCTGAACCTGCGGCGTCTTCTGCGCGGCCCGCGCCATGCGCTCATCAGCCGGTGGCAGGCGGGCGCGCTGATGCGCAGCGGACGCGCCTTCCATCTGGGGCTCTTGCAGCTGGGCCATGACGGTGCGGTGCGGCGCCACAGCCCGTTCTCCTCGATGGCAGGCTTCATCGAGCATTGCGTTGCGGCCTTTGCCCAGGGCGCGCCCGATGGGCATCATCTGGTGCTCAAGACGCATCCCTTCGAGGATATGCGGGAGCCGCTGGTGCGGATCCTGCGCCGCGCGGCGGCGGCGAACGGCGTCTCACGGCGGGTCCATCTGATCCAGGGCGGGCCGCTCGGCCCGCTGCTCGATGCCGCGCAATCGGTTGTCACCGTGAATTCGACCGCCGGCCAGCAGGCGCTCTGGCGGGGGCTGCCCTTGGCAGCGCTCGGCCGCGCCGTTTATGCAAAACCGGGCCTCGTCTCGGCGCAGCCGCTGCCCGATTTTTTCGCGGCCCCCGATGCGCCGGACCACGCCGCCTATCTCGACCTGCGCCGCTTCCTGCTTGCGACCAGCCAGTTTCGCGGCAGCTACTACACGCGGGCGGGGCGGCGCGAAGCGCTCAGCGTGCTGCCGGCGGAAATGCTGGCTGCGTGCGACCGCTATGTCGCGCTGATGGGCGGATCAGCGCATCAGGCCGCAGGTCAAAGCGCCCTGTCGTCGCAGACCAAATCGACCCCTGTCGCGGCCCTGGGCACATCGCCCTGATCCAAGGGGTGGCGTGGGCGCCCCCGACTTTCCGAGAACCCCAACCTGCGTTGCCGGTTCGCCACGCGGCCTTGCCCCCCTGCAACAGACCGATTCCCTTCTTGGGAAAACTCCTGTACGGTGGTTTGAAACGGCGGCTCAAAGCGCCGAAGAGGCAGCAGACGGGACAGTGACCTTGCGATCGATCGTCTTGATTCGCACGCTGGCGATGCTTGTGTGTGCAGGCTTGGCTGGCTGCGGTTTGCCGCGCAGCGGTCCGAGCGAAAGCGAAATCACCGCCGATCCGGATGAGACCACCTTGCCCTTCGAGGTGGTCGCGGTGACTGACGATGTCGCCCGCATCTCGCGCCTCGATGAATCTCGACAATTCTCGAACGCTCTGGTGCGCAGCGCGCTGGAAAACGTCGACGACATCGACGCAGGCGACAAGCTCAGCATCACCGTGTGGGAAAATGTCGGCGGCGGCGAGGGTGTGCTGACCGGCGTGGGACAGAAATTTGCCATCCTGCAGGAGACCGAAGTCGACGAGGATGGCTTCATTTTCATGCCCTATGTGGGCCGGGTCCGCGCCTCGGGCTATTCGCTTGAAGGGCTGCGGCGGGTGATCGCGCGCGGGCTGCGGGACCAGACCCCCGATCCGCAGGTCGAGGTCCGACGCCTTGAGCAGGGGGGCGCCAAGGTCAGTGTGATCGGCAATGTCCGCAGCCCCGGGATCTATGTGATTGAGAACGCGACCCGCCGGATCCTGCCGATGCTGTCGGCCGCCGGCGGCGTGGTTGAGGAGCCTGAGGTTGCGCTGATCACCCTGCGGCGTGGCAAGCTGTCGGAGACCATCTGGCTGGAAGAGCTTTATGACCGCACCGATTTCAACGTCGCCTTGCGCGCGGGCGATCAGATCATTGTGGAGCGCGACCGCCGTGCCTTCACCGCGCTGGGGGCGCTGAACACCCAGGTGCGGGTGCCCTTCCCCTCGCGCAGCATCAACGCGCTGGAGGCGCTGGGCCTGGTGGGCGGCCTCAACACCCAGATCGGCAACCCATCGGGGCTGTTTGTGTTCCGCACCGAGTTGCCGGAGGTGGCCGACGCATTGTTGTCCGAAGAGCGGATCGTCGCCCCCACGCGCATGGTCTACACCATCGATCTGGCCCAGCCGGGCGGTATGCTGACCGCGGCCAGCTTTTCGATCCGCGATGGCGACATTCTCTATGCCACCGAGGCGCCGGCGGTGCGGTTCATCAAGGCGCTCAGCGCTGTGGCCCCGGTGATCAATTTCGCAGGATCGGCCAACAACCTGGCCAATTAGCGCCGTTGGCGCCGCGGCGTCTTGGGGTCCTGTCGCTGGGGTTCCTGCGCCAGCCTGCCATTGCGCGAATTCTGAGCCTTGCTGGATGGCGGGTCACGCCGGGTCTGCGCGGTGCAGCTGCAATCGGCGTGTGGGGCCGCGGCCGGCCCGCGCGCCGCGGGCTGTGGGCGGCACGTCGCACAGGTCTGCCGGTACTGAGCGTGGAGGAGCCGTTTCTGCGCGGCCTGCGGCCCGGATCCTCGGGCACGCCGCCGCTGGGTCTGCTGCTGGACGATCTCGGCATCCATTTCGACGCGTCGCGCCCATCACGGCTGGAGCGGATCCTGGCCTCTGACCCGCTTGACGACGGCACTGCGGCTTTGGAGATGTGGCGCCGGTTGGGGCTCTCCAAGGTCAACCAGTGGAGCGATGAGCCGGCGCCGGAGCCGGGCTATGTTCTGGTCATCGACCAGATGCGCGGCGATGCCTCGATCGCCGGTGGCGATGCTGAAGCGGCGAGTTTCCGGCGCATGCTGGAGGCCGCACGGGCGGAAAACCCCAGGAGCCAGATCTTGATCCGCACGAATCCGCAGGTGATCGTGGGGCGCGGCACCGGCCATTTCACGCCTGCCGATGCCGGCGGACGGGTCGGATTTGCGCCGCCACGGCTTGCGCCCCCGGCGCTGCTCAATGCGGCGCACAGGGTCTATGCCGTGAGCTCGCAAATGGGGTTTGAGGCGATCCTGCTTGGCCATCGGCCGCGCCTGTTCGGCGTGCCGTTCTATGCCGGATGGGGCCTGAGCGAGGACGAGATCCCCTGTTCGCGACGCCGGCGCGCTCTGACGCCCGACATGCTCTTTGCCGGCAGCATGCTGCGCTATCCGGTCTGGTACGACCCTTTTGCGGACGCGCTTTGCGATTTCGAAACGGTGGCAGAGATTGCGGCGGATGAGGCGCAGGCCTGGCGCGAGGCGGCAGCGCCATCGGTATGCTTGGGCGTGCGAGCCTGGAAACGCCCCACCCTGCAGGGCTTTCTGACCGGCAGCGGCGGACGCCCGGTGCATGCCTCGCATGTGGACCGCGCAGTGACCCTTGCGCGCCGCCGGTCTGGCCGGATTGCGGTTTGGGCCAGCAGGGAGCCGCCAGAGCTGGCCCCGGCCTGCAGCGCCGCCGGCCTGCCCATGCTGCGCATCGAAGATGGGTTTTTGCGCTCGCTGGGGCTTGGCGCCAAGCTGGTGCCAGCCACATCCTTGGTGTTGGACGATCTGGGGATCTATTTCGATCCGACCCGCCCGTCGCGGCTGGAGATGCTGATCGCGCAATCGGCGGAGCTGTCTGCAACCGAGCTGGCCCGCGCCGCGGCGTTGCGGGCCGAGATCTGCGCGCAGGGTGTGAGCAAGTATGGCGCAGGCCTGCGACGCGATGTGGGCCCGGCATTCCCGCCCCGTGCGCCCGGGCAGCGCCGGGTGCTGGTGGTCGGGCAAGTCGCCGATGATGCGTCCGTGAAGCTCGGCGC
>JBCDDO010000184.1:0-6169 GCA_039180245.1 Pseudomonadota bacterium
GCTGATGCGGTTTGAGTACGAGCCGCCCAATATGGCGCTGGTCATCGCCGATGGCGTCTGGGTGGGGGTGGTCGACCGCGCCTCCAATTCCGACGCGCAACGCTATCCGATCTCCGAAACGCCGCTCGATTTGTTGCTGCGCGACCGGGTCAATCTGGCGCAGGAGGGCACGGTCCAGCGCATCGACAAGGCCAATGGCCAGCTGCGGGTGACGGCCGGCGATCCCGACGATCCCGGCTCGGGCGGGCTGACCCTGGTCTTTTCGGACCGGCCGCTGGAGCTGCGGCAATGGATCGTCATCGACGAGAACGGCCAGGTGACCACGGTGCTCCTCTCCGAGATGCGCCGCGGGATCGATCTCAACCGGACGCTCTTTTCCATCGAGGCCGCCGAGCTCGACCGCTAGCCCGACTGCCGAACCGACTGCCGAACCGACTGCCGAACCGACGGCCAAACCGACGGCCATCGCGACGTGAGCCAGGCGCTAACCCGACGCATCAATGCGACGAGGTCGGGCCAGAGGAGATACGGCCCGACGGTATGAGGGCCCGACCCGGTAACAGAGCCGCCGGTGAACGGCCTCGCTTAACAGCGATTGTTTTGAGAACCGGTTGGCCTGCGACCATTGTCCAGCGAGCCGGTGATTGGGCATCACGAACTAACACCCGCTCCCCCATCCCGGAAACACCACGATGCTCCGGATCAGCGTCAAGGGGGGTCGCCGTCGGCACGGCGAAGGTGAAAAGCAGCACCCGCAAGGTCGGCCCGCGCCGGCGGACAGTTGCGCGGGCTGCATTCTGGGGTGAAACCGATTTCATCGGAAGACGACCATGCCGCCAAGAGCAGCGAGCGCCCATTCGAAAACGCACGCGCCGCATGGTCGGATGACCGGGTTTTGGGTCATGAAGGCCCACATCGCCCCGGACAATCCTTGCATTCCGCTGTTTCAAATCCCGCCAAATTGGCGCCATGTCCGGCATCGCCACCAGACTTTTCATGGTGTCGGCGGGCAGCCGGCCATATTACCGTTGAGGCCCCAGCGTCAGTCCGGTCCGGCCCAGGGCGGCGGCCGTTTTTCCAAAAAGGCGGCGATGCCGGCGGCGGCCTCCGGCGCCTCCCAGACATCGGCCAGACGGGCAATCGTCTCCTCGATCACCGCGTCATCGATCGGCGGGCCCAGCCGGCGGGCCAGCGCCTTGGTCGCCCCCACCGCCCCGGGCGCGACCGACAGATAGGGCACAACCTCTGCCTCGACAGCCGCGTCCAGCTCGTCCGCTGGCACAATTCGCGCCAATAAATCAAGTGCTTGCGCCTCGGCCGTATCGAACAACCGCGCTGACATAAAGACCCGGCGCGCCCGGCCCTCGCCCATCCGGGCAAGCACATAGGGGCCGATGGTGGCCGGGATCAGCCCCAGCCGGGTCTCGGTCAGCCCAAAGCGGGCCTCGGGCACGCCGATGGCCACATCGCAGACCGAAATCAGCCCGACGCCGCCGCCGAACGCATTGCCATGTACCTGCGCAATCAAGGGCTTGGGCATCTCGTTGAGCGCGCGCAGACAGCCGGCAAGCCGCCGCGCCTCGGCCATGCGCCCGGCCCGGTCCGCCTCGATCTGCGCCATCATCCAACCCAGATCACCGCCGGCGCAAAAGCTCCGCCCCCGGCCGGCCAGAACCACCGCCCGCACGGCAGGATCCGCGCCCAGCCGGTCCGCCGCTTGGGCAAGCGCATCCATCATCGCCGCGGAGAGCGCATTGTGCTTCTCCGCCCGGTCGAGCGTCAGCCGCGCCACGCCCCGCCCATCGATCTCAACGTGCAATTCGGATGCTGGGTCCTCCGCCATGGGCCACCTTCCTTCCTTAAACCTTCAGGCCGCAGGGGCGCGCCACCGCCCGCCATCTTCTTCTTGGCTTAAATACTCCCCCCGCGGAGCGAGCCCGGCCTCAACCGCTTGATCGGGTTGGGAAAACCACCCAGGTCGCCTCACGCCTCAGCGCGCAGCCCACGCGCAAAATTCGCCGCTTCGGCCAAGCGATTGGCATCAATACCAGTTCCAAAGCCCAGATTGTCCAGATGCGCGACCACCGCCTCCGTCGCCACATTGCCGGCCGCCCCCGGCGCATAGGGGCACCCGCCAAGCCCGCCAGCGGCCGCATCGAACACCCGCAGACCATGGCCGAGGCTCACATCGATATTGGCCAGCGCCTGCCCGCCCGTGTCGTGAAAATGCCCGGCAAGTGCTGAGGCCGGAACCGCGCCCAGAACCGCCGTCAGCATCGCATCGACCCGCTCGGGGCTGGCGCGGCCCAGCGTGTCGCCCAGGCTGATCTCATAGCACCCGGCATCATAGAGATGCCCGGCCACCCGTGCCACGGCCTCGGGCGCCACCGGCCCGTCAAAGGGGCAGTCGGTCACGCAGCTGACATAGCCCCGCATCGGCAGCGCATCTGCCCGGGCCGCCGCGGCAATCGGGGCGAACCGCTCCAGGCTTTCGGCGACTGAGCAGTTGAGATTGGCCTGGCTGAACCCCTCGGAGGCCGAGGCAAACACCGCAATCTCATCGGCCTTAGCGTCCCTCGCCGCGGCATAGCCCTTCATATTGGGCGTGAGCGCGGCATAGCGGGTGCCGGGCCGCCGGTCGATGCCGGCAAGCACCGCGGCGCCATCGGCCATCTGCGGCACCCAGCGTGGGCTCACAAAACTCGCCGCCTCGATCCGTGCAAATCCGCAGGCCGATAAGAGATTGATCAGCTTGATTTTTTGATCCGCCGGAATGATCGAGGCCTCGTTTTGCAACCCGTCGCGGGGCGCGACCTCGACCAGGGTTACATGCTCAGTCACCCTGCGGATCCTCCAGCCGAACCAGGATTGCGCCATCCTCGACCTGGGCGCCGATCTCGGCCAGAAGCTCGGCCACCACCCCGTCGCGCGGGGCGGTCAGGCTGTGCTCCATCTTCATGGCTTCCAGCACCAAAAGGGTCTCGCCCCGGGCAACGCCCTGGCCCGCCGCGACCGCGACATGCTTGACCAGGCCCGGCATCGGTGCGGTGATCACATGGCCTGCCGCCTCCGTCTCACCAGAGGCGCCCATCGGGTCGGGCAGGTCGAACCCGACGGCCGCGCCGGCGGCAAACACCGTCACCCGATGCGCATCCTGCGCGATGTCAAAGCGCAGGCTGCGATCGCCGAACAGGGCGCGCATGCCGCGGTCATCGCAGGTGATGGTCACGTCGAGCGCCTCCGCGTCTCCCTCGACCCGGAACCGCAACGGCCCCAGAACCACCACGCGGCGGGTCACCGGCGCCTCGCCCTGCATGAGCCGAATGCGATGGGCGGCCTCGGTCCAGGCCCGCCAGCCCACCAAAACCTCCCAGGGATCGGTGCCGGATCGATGCGACAAAAGCCCAAGCCCGGCAATCGCGGCCAAGGCGATGGTCCGCTCGGACGGTGCCGGTTCGGCCGACAGCGCCTCCAGATCGCGGCCGATCAGCCCGGTATCGACCTCGCCGGCGGCAAACCTGTCATGCGCGGTCAGGGCCCGCAGAAAGGCCAGATTGGTCACCGACCCAGCGATCCGCATCTCGGCCAGGCCTGCGGCGAGCCGCGCCAGAGCCGCTGGCCGGTCCGGCCCATGCGCGATGAGCTTGGCAATCATCGGGTCGTAAAAGGGCGTGATCTCATCGCCGGCCCGCACACCGCTGTCGATCCGCAAGGCGCCCGGCTGGAAAACGCTGGCCTGCGGCACCGCCAGATGCGACAGCCGGCCCGTGGAGGGCAGGAAGCCGCGCGGCACATCCTCGGCATAGATCCGCGCCTCGACCGCATGCCCGTCGATGGAAAGATCGTCCTGGGCAAAGGGCAGGGGTTCGCCGGCCGCAACGCGCAGCTGCAATGCCACGAGATCGAGCCCGGTGATCGCCTCGGTCACCGGATGTTCGACCTGCAGCCGGGTGTTCATCTCCATGAACCAAAAGCCGTTTTCGTGCAGCCCCTGCGATCCGTCGGCGATGAACTCGACCGTGCCCGCACCGACATAGCCGATGGCCCGTGCGGCCTCGACCGCCGCTGCCCCCATTGCGGCGCGCACCGCCGGGGTCATGCCTGGGGCGGGCGCTTCCTCGATCACCTTCTGATGCCGGCGCTGCAGCGAGCAATCCCGCTCGAAAAGATGCACCACGCGCCCATGCGCATCGGCAAAGAGCTGGATTTCGATATGGCGCGGGGCGGTGACGAATTTTTCGATCAGGCAGGCGGCATCGCCAAAGGCGGCCGCGGCCTCGCGCTGCGCGCTTGCCAGCGCCTCGGCGAATTCGGCCTGGCGCTCGACGAGCCGCATGCCCTTGCCGCCGCCGCCCGCCCGGGCCTTGATGAGCACCGGATAGCCGATTGCCTCGGCTTCGGCGGCCAAGAACGCGGGGTCCTGGTCGGCCCCGTGATAGCCGGGCACGACCGGCACCCCGGCCTTTTCCATCAGCGCCTTGGCGGCGTCCTTTAAACCCATGGCCCGGATCGCCGAGGCCGGCGGGCCGATAAAGGTGAGCCCGGCCTTCTCGACCAGCTCGACGAAATCGGGGTTTTCGGAGAGGAAGCCATAGCCGGGATGGATCGCCTCGGCCCCGCTGCCGAGGGCCGCCTCTACGATTTGGCTGCCCTGCAGATAGCTTTCGGTCACTGGCGGTGGGCCGATGCGCACCGCTTCATCGGCCAGTTCGACATGGGCGGAATGCGCGTCGGCATCGGAATAGACGGCAACCGTGGCAATGCCCATGCGGCGGGCCGTGGCAATGACCCGGCAGGCGATCTCGCCGCGATTGGCAATGAGGATCTTGGCAAACATCTCCGACCTCAAACGTTGGAGTGCGCGGCGGCCCCGGGGCTCTGCCCCGGACCCCGGAGTAGTTGGACCAAGAAGAAGGGAGCGACGGGCGGTATTGACCCGGAGCAAGCTGCAGGATGGGGCATCAGGCTACATCCTGAACACGCCGAAGCGCGTTTCCTCAATGGGGGCGTTGAGCGTGGCCGAGAGCGAGAGGCCAAGTGCGTTGCGGGTTTGGCGGGGATCGAGGATGCCGTCATCCCAGAGCCGGGCGGAGGCGTAGAGCGGGTGGGATTGGCGCTCGAACATCTCAAGGGTGGGCGCCTTGAAGTCGGCCTCTTCCTCGGCCGTCCAGGACCCGCCCTTGCGTTCGATCGCCTCGCGCCGGACCGTGGCGAGCACGCCCGCGGCCTGTTCGCCCCCCATGACGGAAATGCGCGAATTGGGCCAGGTCCACAGAAAGCGCGGCGCATAGGCCCGCCCGCACATGCCGTAATTGCCTGCCCCGAAACTGCCACCGACCAGGACGGTGATTTTCGGCACCTTTGTGGTGGCGACGGCGGCCACCAGCTTGGCGCCATCCTTGGCGATGCCGCCGGCCTCGTATTTGCGCCCGACCATGAACCCGGTGATGTTTTGCAAGAAGACCAGCGGGATGCGCCGCTGCGCGCACAGCTCGATGAAATGCGCGCCTTTCTGGGCCGATTCGCTGAAGAGCACACCATTATTGGCCACGATCCCCACCGGCAGCCCATGGATATGGGCAAAGCCGGTCACCAGGGTCGGGCCGTAGCGGGCTTTGAACTCATCAAAGCGCGAGCCGTCGACGAGCCGCGCGATCACCTCGCGAATGTCATAGGGCGTGCGCAGATCGGCGGGCACAATGCCGGTGATCTCATCGGGATCATAGGCGGGGTCTTCGGGGCTTTGTCGTTCGACCGGCCAGGATTTCGGGCGGTTCAGCGCCGCCACGGCGCGGCGGGCGAGCGCCAGCGCATGGGCATCGTCGCGCGCCAGATGGTCAGCCACGCCCGAGAGGCGGGTGTGGAGATCGCCGCCGCCCAGATCCTCGGCCGTGACGACCTCGCCGGTTGCGGCCTTGACCAAAGGCGGTCCGCCCAGAAAGATCGTGCCCTGGCCCTCAACGAAGATGGTCTCGTCCGACATGGCCGGCACATAGGCCCCACCAGCGGTGCAGGACCCCATGACGACGGCGATCTGCGGGATGCCGGCGGCCGACATGTTCGCCTGGTTGAAGAAGATCCGCCCGAAATGATCGCGATCGGGAAATACCTCGTCCTGATTGGGCAGGTTGGCGCCGCCACTGTCGACCAGATAGAGGCAGGGCAAAGC